>JABDKH010000381.1 GCA_013002345.1 Rhodothermales bacterium | reverse complement strand
ATCGGCGAGCGTGCCGGCAATGCCGCCCTCGAAGAAATTGCCATGGCGCTGCGTGTTCGTGAAGACCGATTTGGATTGCACACAGGCATCGATACGCGTCTGCTCACCGCGACCAGCAAAATGGTTTCGACGTTCACCGGATTTACGGTTCAGCCGAACAAAGCGGTCGTGGGTCGCAACGCGTTCAGCCATGAGGCGGGAATTCACCAGGACGGGGTGCTGAAGCGGCGCGACACATATGAGATCATGCGAGCGGAAGACGTGGGCCAATCGATAGAGCCGATTCGGCTCGGTCGCCACTCGGGCCGCCACGGGCTTTTCAGCCGACTGGACAAGCTGGGTCTTCAGATAGGAGAGGAAGAGAGGGAAGCGGTCTACAATCGCTTTGTCGAGCTTGCCGACAGGAAGAAGGAAGTGAACGAGCAGGATCTGTATTACATCGTCGGGGCAGAAAGGACCGGACCGAATGAGGCGCACCTCGAGCTCGAGCATTTCGAGGTAGCGTCGAAATCCAACGGTGCTCCAGAAGCCGTCGTGCGTGTGCGCCACGTACGCACGGGTGAATCAAAGGAGTCGTACGCCACCGGCGACGGTCCCGTTGACGCCCTCTTCAGCGCCATCGATCATGCCGTAAGCGAGACGAGCGTTCTGGTCGCGTACAACATCCGGTCGGTATCGGAAGGAGCGGATGCCCTTGGTGAGGTGTCAGTACTGATCCGGGACGGCGAGTCGCGATTCCCCGGACGTTCGCGGGGTACAGATGTTTTGCGGGCGTCAGCAGAGGCGTACATGGATGCACTGAACCGTCTGGCCGCGTTTCGCGCCGACGAGGATTCGGTTCGTTTCGTCAATCAAAGAATTGTGATGGCTTACCGCGGAACCGTAGCGTGACATGAGCGACCTGGCATGAACATAACTGAGAAGATTATAGCCCGCCATTCAGGGCGCGACCGGGTCGTTCCGGGCGAGAATGTGTGGATCGACGTGGACGTCCTCATGACGCACGATGTGTGTGGACCTCCCGCCATTGGCATCTTCAAGCGTGAGTTCGGTGAGGAGGCGCGCGTCTGGGATCCGGATAAGCTCGTCATCATGCCCGATCACTACATTTTCACGGCCGACCCACACGCCAATCGAAACGTCGACATCCTCCGGGCTTTCGCGGCCGAGCAGGACCTACCACACTACTACGACGTGGGCACCAGTCGCTATAAAGGCGTCTGTCACATCGGATTAGCAGAGGAAGGCTTCAATCTCCCGGGCAGCGTCCTGATAGGAACGGACTCTCACTCGTGCACATCGGGAGCATTCGGACTGTTTTCTACAGGGGTCGGAAATACCGACGCCGCGCTCATCATGGGTACCGGGAAGATCTGGGTCAAGGTGCCGGAGACGATGAAGTTCGTCTTCGACGGTAACCTGCCGCCGTACCTCATGGCGAAGGACCTGATTCTGACGGTTATTGGTGACATCGGCATTGATGGTGCGACTTACCGGGCGATGGAGTTCGACGGTCAGGCCGTCTTCGACCTCTCGATGGAGGAGCGTATGACGCTCACGAACATGGCCATCGAAGCCGGAGGTAAGAACGGCGTCATTGCAGCGGACCAGACCACGGCCGACTACCTCGCTGCAAGGACCGACCGACCGTACACGCCGGTGTACTCCGACCCGGACGCGCGCTACCACTCGGTGCGGACATATGATGTGTCGAAGATGGAACCCGTGGTTGCGAAACCACATCGTCCGGACAACCGCGCAAGTGTCAGCGAAGTCGAAGGGACAAAGCTCGATCGCGCATACATCGGCAGCTGCACGGGCGGGAAACTCGAGGACTTCGTTGCAGCAGCTGGCATTCTGAAAGACGGTCGTGTCGCGATCGATACGTTCATCGTTCCGGCTACGACAGAGGTTGCTCGATTGCTGGACACTACGCTGGTTGAAGGGGTCTCCGTCCGGCAGATCTTCCGGGACGCGGGATGCAAGATCGGTGAGTCGAGTTGTGCAGCCTGTCTCGGCGGACCGATTGACACGTTCGGTCGCACTCACGCCACCGAGGTGGTCATCTCGACAACGAATCGCAATTTCCCGGGGCGGATGGGATCGAAGCAGTCGGCGGTCTACCTGGCTTCGCCGCTCACGGTTGCCGCGTCAGCGCTCTCGGGCGTGATCACCGATCCTCGAGAGGTCCTTGTTTAGCCTGTTTGGTTGCAGTCACGATAATCCAATATGAAGCAGATCATCACAGGTAAGGCGTACGTGGTTGGCGACTCCGTCGACACGGATCAGATCATTCCGGCGGAGCACCTGGTGTACAGTCTCACGGTCCCCGATGAGCGAAGGATGTACGGCAGGTATGCGCTTAGCGGCGTACCCGGGAGTGTTCAGGGACTGCCGGCGGGGCACGTGCCGTTTACGGCTGCCGATGCGTTCAAAAGCGAGTTCGGCATCCTGATAGCAGGCTCCAACTTTGGCTGTGGCTCCTCGCGTGAGCACGCACCATTTGCTCTGCGGCAAGCGGGTTGCCAGGCCGTCGTTGCCGAGAGTTATGCACGCATCTTCTATCGTAATGCTGTGGACGGCGGATTCCTTGTCCCGTTCGAAACGCGTGTGCGACTGATTGAGGTGATCGAAACCGGCCATGAACTGGAGATTGACTCGGCGGTCGGGACGCTGAAGAATCACACCACGGGTAAGCAATATCTGCTGGAGCCGCTCGGAGACGTGGCCGAGATACTGAAAGCGGGCGATGTCTTCGAGTACGCCCGGCGGGCCGGACTAATTGAGGCATGACGGGATGAAGCCATGAAGATCGAACTCTTTGATACCACGCTTCGCGATGGAACCCAGGCAGAGCACGTTTCGCTTTCGGCTGAGGACAAGATCCGGATTGCACGACGGCTGGACGAATTCGGGATCGACGTCATCGAAGGAGGGTGGCCCGGGTCGAATCCGAAGGATCAGGAGTTCTTCGAGCGCGCGAGTGACCAGCCGTGGAAGCACGCGCAAATCTGCGCATTCGGCTCGACGCGAAGGGCTTCGCACGATCCGGCAGACGATCCCAATCTTCGTGCTCTCATTGCAGCCGGAACATCAGTGGTCTCCATATTTGGCAAGAGCTGGACCTTGCATGCCGAGGTCGCGCTCGGCGTGTCGCTTGAAGAGAATCTGCAGATCATTGCCTCGTCGGTTGCCTATCTGAGGGACCAGGGCAAGCGAGTGATCTATGATGCCGAGCACTTTTTCGATGGATACAAGGCCGATCGGGCGTATGCACTCGCCACGCTGAGTGCTGCAGCCGGTGCCGGCGCGGACGTGCTCGTACTTTGCGACACGAATGGCGGGACTCTTCCGTCAGAATTGCGCCGTATCGTCGGCGATGTTTATGGCAAGGTCTCAGGTCGGCTCGGCATTCACACACACAATGACGCCGGCTGCGCGGTTGCGAACTCGCTAGCTGCCGTCGAGGCGGGCGTCACGCACGTGCAGGGAACAATCAACGGCATCGGCGAGCGATGTGGCAACGCGGATCTGTGCAGCATCATACCTGGTCTGCAGCTCAAGATGGGCTACGACTGCGTAGACCCCGAGCGTCTGAGCTCGCTGGCGGATGTCTCAGGCTTCGTTGACGATATAGCAAACCTCGACCCGGTCGGTCGTTCTCCATACGTGGGTCGCAGCGCTTTCGCGCACAAGGGGGGCGTGCATGTTTCGGCCGTAATGAAGGACCCGCGGGCCTACGAACATCTTGACCCTGACGTGGTGGGCAACCGCCGGCGCGTTCTGGTCTCCGATCTTTCGGGAAGAAGCAATGTCGTGTACAAGGCGAACGAACTGGGACTGGAGGTTGGCACCAGCGCGCAGGCGCAGCAGGCGGTTGCACGCATCAAGGAGCTCGAGAATCTGGGCTACTCGTTCGAGGCGGCCGAGGCGTCGTTCGAGTTGCTCGTCCGATCCATGAAGGGAGAGGATACACAGTTCTTTGACCTCGAACGTCTACACGTCCGGTCCGAGATGGGAGACAATCATACGCAGTGTTCAGAAGCGACTGTTGCTGTGCGTGTCGCGGGTCATCGGGAGCTGAGCGCCGCCGAGGGCGACGGTCCGGTCGATGCGATTTCGCGCGCACTCCGCAAAGCGCTGGAGCCGTTCTACCCGCAGCTCGATGGCATCCGGCTCTCGGACTACAAGGTTCGTGTTTTGAATCCGGATCGGGGCACGGCGGCATCGGTACGGGTGCTCATTGAGCACCACGACGGGGAGCGAGCGTGGAACACCGTGGGGGTGTCGGAAAACATCATTGATGCGAGCTGGCAGGCGTTGTCAGACGGCATCGCGTATGGCTTGTTGAGTCGTGAGGTAAAGCCATCCATCGCAACGGGTGATGCGATCCAGAGGGCGCGGTGGGTCTCCGGGACAATCGCGGCTGTCCCTTCCTAGATTGTCGACAATATATGTCGCCGGGTGACGCATTTTGCCTCCACGTCTTTGCGAGGCCGCGTAGCGGCCGCGGCAATCTGAGACGATGACACCATTCGCGTATCGACCCAGGTTCGCGTCGTCTATCTCCTGTTCGCAGTCGGCGGCCTTGCAGACCCGACGAGAATCCTCTTGCTTCTGCTGCTCACCGGAACGTTCATGGCTGCTGTCTTCGACCGATGCTTCATCGTGATCATGGTGCGGAAGCTGCCGTGGAATCGCCCAGTGGAGAGCGCGACCTGATTGTCCTCGGCAGCCTCCGCGCTCCCGGGTAGATACAACCAGCGAAGCTCGTCCTTCCGCCGTTCCTCAGCACCTGCCCATCACTATGACCGCCGCCGCGATCATTAGCAGCAGCGTCACATATCCTGGATCAAAGTATTTCATTGCATCGATATCTGTGAGGAGTCAATCCTTCCATCCCGTCCATCCCGGACCACGGACGACGCGACCCGGCGTGGCGCCGGTATGCTGCCCGTCGCGGACAACGGTCTCTCCATTCACAAATACATAACGTACACCGATCGCGTACTGGTGAGGCTCCTCGAATGTCGCCGTGTCCCGAATCGTCGCAGGATCGAACAGGACGAGGTCCGCGAAGTAGCCCGGCCGAAGCAGGCCGCGCCGACGCAGCGACAGATTGCTCGCCGGCAATGACGTCATTCGCCGAATCGCTTCCGGGAGCGAAATCAGGCCTTCGTCGCGGACGTACCGACCCAGGACTCGCGCAAACGTACCGTACGCTCTCGGATGAGGCTGCGAATTCAGAAAGACCCCCTCGGCAGCCAGCGCGCCGGCATCCGAGGCAATGCTTACCCACGGCTGCTGGATCTTTTTCCGCACATTGCCCTCGGTCATGGTAAAGAAGACGGCGCTCACGCGACTGCTATCCTGAACAACCAGTTGTATCGCGGTCTCCTCGGCGGGCATCCCGCGCTCGGCGGCGACATCGGCCAGCGTGCGTCCCACCAGATGCCGCAACGAGTCCTGCCTGAAGCCCGTCAGCAGAATTCCGCCGGCACCGGCCGAAACGAGTGAGTTTTCCCACTCGTCCGTCGGCGTGCGCATTTCCTCCGCAACATGGGCGCTGATCTCAGCGTCCATGAGCCGCCGCCGCCACATGCCAAAGCCGCCCTCCTGCACCCAGGGGGGCATGATGGCGTTGAGTCCGGTCGACGAGGCCGGATACGTATACATGTCCGCCGTAATGCGCAGGCCGTCCGCTCGCGCCTGTTCGATCTTTCGGAAAACGTCGTCAATCAGATGCCAGTTATCCCTCCCGGACGCCTTCAGGTGGTACACCTCAGCTGCGACATCGGCCGCTCGTGCGATGTCGATGAGTTCATCCAGCGCACCGAGGACCATGCTCCCCTCGTTTCGGATGTGCGAGATGTAGATCCCGCCATAGACGGCTGCGACCCTGGCCAGCTCGATCAGCTCTTCGGTCGACGCATAGAACGCCGGCGCGTAAATCAGCGACGAACTGACACCCACCGCGCCTTGCTCCATCGCGTCTGCAACCAGATCCTGCATCCGGGCGAGCTCGTCCGCCGTCGCCGGCCGATCGTCGTATCCGACCTCGTGGATTCTGAGAGTCGTCGCTCCCACAAAGGATGTGATGTTCGGACTCACGCCGGAACGCTCCATGTGCTCGAGATACTCGCCCAGCGTTGTCCATTCAACGTCGTACTTGATGTCACCCTGTGAGGCGACGTCATCTGCCTTCATCGGGTCGCTCCACGGACCCATGGACCAGCCCTCGCCCATCACTTCGAGCGTCACGCCCTGAAGGATGTCGCTCATGCCCCGCCCGTCCTCGATAAGCGAGCGCCCGGCCCAGCTGAGCATGTTGATGAATCCGGGAGCGACGGCGAGTCCGCGGGCGTCAATCTCCGTCGTGGCCGACGCAAAGCGGAGGTCTCCGATCGCAGCGATACTGTCTCCGCGAAGTGCCACATCGGCCACAAACCCCGGATTACCGGTTCCGTCGTACATCGTGCCACCGCGCAGAATCGTGTCAAATGATTGTGCTCTTGCATCCGCCGAAATACATACGACGATCAGGCATGCGATTGCGAAAGGGAAGAGGTGTCTATTAGTCATCGGGTTGTGGCTGAAGTTCTCTAATCCAGATGTTCCGGTAGCTCACCGGGTTGCCATGATCTTGCAGCATGAGCGGAAGGCGGGCCGAGTGCGCCTCATATTCAGGCAGGCCGCGGTATATCGTCGGGCCTTTCAACTCGGCGTGATCCTGTATAACTACCGCGTTGTGGAGTACCGTGAAAACTGCGGGCCTCTCGACGAGTCCCTTCCCGTCGAAGCGGGGCGCTCTGAATACGATGTCGTACGACTGCCATTCGCCCGGAGCACGCGAGACGTTTACGAGCGGAATGTGCTGCTTGTAGATCGCCCCCGCCTGGCCGTTGGAGTACGTGCGATTCTCGTACGAGTCGAGCACCTGGACCTCGTACAGGCCCATCAGGAAGACGCCACTGTTGCCCCGCCCCTGACCGTCTCCTTCGACCCGTTGTGGCGTTCGCCACTCGATATGTAACTGAACATCTCCGAAAGCCTGCCGCGTCTCAATGCCGCCGGCACCTGGAGCGACGGTCATTGCGCCGTCTTCTAGTCTCCACTCCGCAGGTCCGCCGGCGGACGACGCCCACATCGACAGATCCGTACCATCGAAAAGAACGGTCGCATCCGATGGGGCACTTCCGTCCTCCCCCGCGGTGACGATCGGCGGCTCCGGCTCCCAGACTTCCGTGTCTTCCGGTTTCATGTCTTCGTCCGGGCGTGCACCGGGGGTGGCCGGCGACTCCGTCGATTGCCCGACAAGAGGAGAGCATCCCGTGGATGCTACCAACATCAACACGATCATTATCGAACCGGGAAGCCGGGTGTGAGCGCCTGCGTTATTCACTTTTGCACCGTGACGATAACTCGTGTCCCGCATGTGTCTCAGAGCACCGGCAGCTTCCACGGTGCTCGATAGGACGCCTTCATCAAAGCGTTGGCTTCCGCGTCATTTCTGAACGAGGCAGTGGCAGCGTCCCAGTAGATCTTGCGGCCTGTCTTGTACGCGATGTTCCCCATGTGGGCCGCCACAGCCACCGTACTTCCGATTGCCGTGTTGCACGCCGGCTGTTCGCGGCTCTTCATGCAGTCAACAAAGTTCTGAGTATGCTCGTCCAGCCCTCCGCCTCCTCTTCGATTCTGGACCGGCATTGCTCGCATCTTGTAGACCTGCCGGCCATCTTCCCAACCGGGCTCGGGCAGCACCTCCCAACGTCCGCGATCCACCACGACAGTACCGAGGTTTCCGATGAAGGCGACGCCGTGAGTCTTCTCATACGGGCCAAGATCAATACCTGTGGCATGCTCCCAGAGCATGGAGAATCCGTCAAACTCGTAAACGGCCTGCA
This sequence comes from Rhodothermales bacterium, assembly GCA_013002345.1. Classification (NCBI taxonomy): domain Bacteria; kingdom Pseudomonadati; phylum Rhodothermota; class Rhodothermia; order Rhodothermales; species Rhodothermales bacterium. The sequence continues at coordinate 12,399 of JABDKH010000381.1, read as the reverse complement.
GCGTGTCGGGTGTTTCCGCGGCATCGTCCGGATAGGCAAACTTGCCGCCACTCGCGATCACGCTGTGCGGCGCAGTCGCCTTCATGCCATGCATGGCCATGTCGATGAGATGGACGCCCCAGTCGGTCATAAGGCCACCCGCGTAATCCCAGAACCAGCGGAAATCAAAATGAAATCTGTTCGGATTGAACGGCCGGCTGGGAGCGGGACCCAGCCACATGTCATAGTCGACGCCGGCAGGAACCGGACCATCCGGCTTGACAGGAATCGACTTCATCCAACCCTGATAGGCCCACGCTTTCACGAGTCGCACTTTCCCGATCTGGCCCGACTGCACAAAATCGATGGCGTCCTGCCAGTGCTGGCCGCTGCGCTGCCACTGGCCCACTTGCACGACGCGGTTGTACTTCTGTGCCGCACGTACCATCAGATGGCATTCCTCGATCGAGTTTGCCAGCGGCTTTTCGACGTACACGTCCTTGCCGGCCTCGCACGCCATGGCCATCATCAGGCAGTGCCAGTGATCCGGCGTCGCGACGATCACCGCATCGATGTCGGGATTCTCCAGGACGGCGCGGAAGTCACCGTACAACTCGGGCGCCATGCCCGTCATCTTCTCGACCTCGGAAGCTCGATCGTCAAGCACGTTGCGATCGACGTCGCATAGCGCCCTGCACTCGATTTCCGGAATTCGCAGGAACGACTGGAGATTCGAGAACCCCATACCCTTGCAACCGATCACGCCAAGGCCGATTCGATCACTTGCAGACGGACGGCCAGGTGCGGATGCGACGACACGTGGAGCGATTGAAAGTCCCGCGACGGCCGCTCCGGCCTTTGTGAGAAAGGTTCGTCTGGAAGTACTCATGGCCTCGGCTGCTCTGGTGAATGATGCGTTTGGAAATCCGCACGTTCCGGTGTCATAGACGATAGTGCAGACCAACACCGATGGCAAGCAAAGAAAGCCTTCGGTCGTTGTACGCATGGACCTTACATTCAGGTGTCGGTAACGAAGAGGCATGCGTGACGTGAAACAAGCTGTTCTGCCATCGCTGTTAATCTCACTGATCCTGGTCGGAGGCTGTTCGTCCGGAACGGCGATTGTCGGCGAATCATCCTCGGCCACCGGCCGAAAAGCCTACGGCAAGGTCATCACGAAGGAGGCCGTCACGGATAAAGGCCTCTTCGCGGTCCATCGTGTGGGCGAAGATCTCTTCTTTGAGATTCCAGACTCTCTCGTTGAAAGGGATCTGCTCCTGGTAAGCCGCATCGCGCAGGCTCCGGCCAACCTGGGCGCGTTCATCGTCGGCGGGTCCAAGGTGGGCGAGCAAGTGGTCCGCTGGCAGCGAATCGGGGATCGCATGCTGTTGCGAAAGAGATCCTACGCGAGTGTGGCGGCGGATTCACTGCCCATCGCGCGATCCGTCGAGGTCTCTACCTTTGAACCGATCTTGATGGCCTTCAGCGTCGAGACGACTCATCCGGAGACCGGGTCTCTGGTTGTCAAAGTCAACGATCTCTTCGAGACGGATGTACCGGCGATCAGCGGGCTGTCGCAGGCGAGGCGGACCCGCTTCAAGGTCAGCACTCTCGACAGCGACCGAACGTTTGTCGATTCGGTCTCCAGCTTTCCGCTCAATGTGAACGTTCGCCACACCCTGACCTTTGCGGCCAAGGAGCCTCCGTCCGACACGAATGCAGGCACCATCTCGATGCAGATGTTCCAGTCAATGGTTCTGTTGCCCACCGTGACGATGCGGCCAAGAACAGCGGATCCGCGCGTCGGCTATCTGACCGTCCAACAGGTCGACTACGGATCGGACGAGCTGGCGGCGGACACGCGGCGGTACATACAGCGGTGGCCACTCGTACCGACGGATCCGGAGGCGTACGCCCGCGGCGAGATCGTCGAGCCCGTGAAACCCATCACATTCTACGTCGACCCGGCCACGCCCGATCGGTGGCGGCCATTCGTTCGCGCCGGGATCGAGGACTGGCAGACCGCATTCGAGTCCGCCGGATTCAGGAACGCCATCGTCGCAAGAGATCCGTCGTCCATTGCCGACTTCGACGCAGAGGACGTGCGCTTCTCCACGGTTCGTTACGCGGCCAGTACGACGAGAAATGCGATCGGGCCGCGTGTGGTGGACCCACGGTCCGGAGAAATCATCGAGAGCGACATCATCTGGTTTCATAACCACCTTCGATCGTACCGCAACCGACTGATGGTAGAGACCGGTGCAGCGAACCCCGGTGCTCGCTCCCTTACGCAGCCGGATGAACTGATAGGCGAAACCCTTCGACAGGTGATCGCGCACGAGGTGGGGCATGCACTTGGATTCCCGCACAACATGACAGCCAGTTCGTCATTTCCTGTCGATTCCCTGCGCTCGCCGACGTTCACAAGCCGTTACGGCGTGGCCCCGAGCATCATGGACTACGCCCGCCAGAACTACATCGCGCAACCGGGTGACAACGTTACGCGGTTTGTTCGGAAGATCGGGCCGTACGATCACTACGCGGTCGAGTGGGGCTACCGGTTGCTGCCGGGTCTGGATTCCGAGGCAGAGGAGGCCGTGCTGAAGGAGTGGATCCGAGCGAGAGCCGGGGATCCGATGTACCGCTTCGCGCCCTCTCAGGGATCGGATCCCGTGGATCCGCGGACCCAGACGGAGGATATCGGAGATGACCCCGTTGCGGCAGGCACATACGCGGTGGCAAATCTCAAGCGGGTCGTCGCTCGCCTGATCAGCTGGACCGCACGGCCGGGAAGGGGATACGACGATCTGGCCGAGTTGTATTCGGAATTGCTGTCGGCATGGAGTCGATACATGCGGCATGTGCAGGCGGCGGTCGGGGGCGTGTACATGACGACGAAGACGGCCGATCAACCCGGTCCGGTCTTCGAAGTGGTCCCCCGTGCGAAGCAGCAGGCGGCTGTTCGTTTTCTGATTGAGAATGTGTTTCGGACGCCGACGTGGCTGCAGGATCGACAGATACTCAGTCGGATCGATGATGACGGTACAGTTGTTCGTATCAGCCAGCTTCAGGTCAGTCTTCTGAACAGCCTGCTCGCCGAAGGAAGACTCGGTCGTCTCGCGGAGGCGGAAATCCTGGATTCGCGGCGCGCCTACCCGCTGGACGAGTTTATGGTCGAGGTACGCCGCGGTGTCTGGTCCGAGCTCGAAGCTAGACGACCGGCGATTGACGGATATCGTCGCCGACTGCAGAGGGCGTACATCGAAAGGCTGGGCGTGTTCGTTCGTGCCGGTTCGGAAGGCGAGAAGGATGTCGACAGAGCGGAGAATGTGTTGCTGGCCAGATCTGATATTCCGGCGGTTGCTCGGGCGCAGCTCGTCGCCATCGAGCGCGAGGTGGAGCGGGCCGCGGGCCGCGCCGAAGACGATATGACGCGGCTTCATCTGGACGATGTCCGTGTTCGGCTGGCCGATCTACTTTCGCGAGACTGACGACGGGTCGCGCACATCGATCTCGACCTGAGTCGCCATCAGATTCATGACGACAGAGTTTTCACAAAACGCCGCCGGCGGTCATGCACCGAAAAAGCGCTTCCGGCTGTTAGGTAACGCACATGCGGCGGCGTTTTTGGTAGCGAGACTTGATCCGGACGGCACGTCACCGTATCTATTTAGCCATGCAGGCACCGCATAGTCATACTTCCAGGGTGATTCGACGCTCGCTGCGGCGACGTCGACGATCTTTTTTGTCCGACCGGATGGACATCGTGTACCTGGAAGGTTCGTAGCGGCCCCAAACCCTGATTCGAACTATCTGAGGCGCTGATCCATCCGGTCAGTGCCTTTTTCTTTCTAGTCCAAATTCTCATGTCTCTCATTCTGGCATTCAGCGGTGGACTCGACACCTCGTTTTGTGTCCCGTTTCTCAAGGAATCCCTTGGCGAAGATGTGATAACGGTCACGGTCAACACAGGCGGCGTAACAGCCGAAGATGAAGGCGTGCTACGCGAGCGGTCGGCTGAGCTCGGCGCGTCGCATCACGAAACGCTCGATGGCCGCGCCGACCTTTTTCGCGATCATCTGAGTTACCTGATCAAGGGCAACGTTCTCCGGGGAAGTGTCTATCCGCTTTGCGTGGGTCCGGAGAGAGTCGTACAGGCCCGTCACGTTGTTGCCTGTGCACGGCAGGTTGGAGCGACCCGTATTGCGCACGGTTCAACGGGTGCCGGAAACGATCAGGTGCGTTTCGATGTGGCTGTTCGCATCCTCGCTGACGGCCTCGAAGTGCTGGCGCCCATCCGGGATCACGGACTCAGTCGGGAGGAGACGACGGCCTACCTGTTGGAGCGCGGGTTCGATGTTCCGACGAAGACGACCGCCTATTCGATCAATGAAGGATTGTGGGGGACGACCATCGGCGGAGGCGAGACGCTTACAACTGAAATACCATTGCCGGATGACGCGTATCCGGGAACCGTGTCTCCGGCGGACGCGCCCGACGATGGACACACACTGATGATTTCTTTCGATCAGGGAATCCCGATCGCAATGAATGGGGCAGCGATGGACGCTGTTGCTCTTATCGAGAAGCTGAACGAGATCGGCGGCCGTCACGGAGTGGGGCGGGACATCCACGTGGGCGACACGATTCTCGGCATCAAGGGCCGAGTCGGATTCGAAGCGCCGGCTGCTGCCGTTCTGATCCCGGCACATCGGGAGCTGGAGAAGATCGTGCTCACAAAATGGCAGCGTTACCAGAAGGATCAACTGGCCGACTTCTACGGAATGATGCTTCACGAGGCCCAGTACTTCGATCCAGTGATGCGAGACATCGAGGCACTCATCGATTCGTCGCAGTCGGTCGTATCAGGCGACGTGACCCTCAGGCTTCGGCAGGGGCGGGTGAACATCGAGGGATGCAAGAGTCCATACTCTCTGTTTGATCGATCGATTGCCACCTACGGCGAGACGAACGCGCTGTGGGATGGCCGGGATGCTGAAGGATTCAGTCGTATCGTCGGAGTTCAGGCGTATCTGGCGTCGAGAGTTCGTGCATCGGCCGCCGACGGCGCTTCCACCCGTTAGTCAACACAAAGATTATCCGACGATGTTAGAAAACGTCTTTGAGCAGAAGGTGGATCACATAGCGTCGAGCACTCGTCGGTGTGGCCTCACGAACGTCGCGCACTGCTCACCATATATCGTATCGGCCGAGGGCTATTGTGTTGCTGTACGCGCGCTTGATCACAAAGAGGTCTACAATCAGCTCGAATGCGTTGATGGCACGTTCGAGACCATCTCGAAAGGTGATGTTCTGATCGGTGTGCTCGGCGAGCGACAGGCACTCAAAGGGTATAGCGGCCGCCTCCCGTACCGGATTCGCGTTGGCGACGTACTCAACGTGCTGAACATGGGTGGAATCATCGGCGAGTGCACGTCAGATCACCCGGACCTCGGGCCGGCACTTCACGTCGAGGTGCTCGGAGCGGCACTCGTGGAGCACGACGGCAAAAAGCATCATGCTCGCATCCAGGACTATTCGCTGCCGCCGGTGTACTCTCTGAATCACTCCGCTCCCATCGTGCTGGTGAGTGGAACGTCCATGAACACGGGCAAGACACTTGCCGCGTGCGAAATCGTCAGCGGCCTGACGGCGAGAGGGTTCCGGGTGGCGGCGGGCAAGGCGACCGGCGCGGCGCTCCAGCGAGACGTTCGTAACATGTCTGAGCGAGGAGCCGTGGGCGTCGCATCGTTCTCTGACCTTGGAGTCGTCGCCTCGACGAACAAGCAGATGGCGCCGTTCGCGAAAGGACTCATCAAGTACTTGAACGACGAATTCAAGCCGGATGTGATAGTGCTCGAACTGGGCGATGGCTTCATCGGATATTACGGGGTCGATGAACTGCTGCTGGACAAGGAACTGCAGAAGCACGTGCACGCGAATATTGTCGCTGCAACGGATCTGGCGGGCGTATGGTCGGCGGATCAGCAGTTTCGCCTGCGATATGACGCCAAACTGCACATTGTCACGGGCCCGGTCACGGACAACGCCGTCGGCAAGCAGTACATCGAACAGGTTCTCGGGATCACAGCGATCAATGCGATGCAGAATGCGACCGCATTGAACGATCGACTGGCCGAGATCTTCGGCGAGAGTCCGGATCGTCCGGGGATGGCCGGCACCCGCGGTGAGGAAGTGGCCAATTAGTGTCGCACATTGAATTGGAATCGATGAATACGAAAGTCGGCATATTGCACGGAGCGGGGTACACGGGCGGCGAGTTGATCCGGCTGCTGCTCAGCCATCCGGACGTCACGCTGTCGATTGTCACCAGTCGTGCGTTTGCGGGCAAACCGCTCTGGGCTTCGCACCCGGCCGTTCGCGGAACGACAGACCTCTTGTTCACTTCACCCGAGGACGCCGATCTCTCCGGAGTCGACGTCGTGTTTGCGGCCGCGGAACACGGGCAGGGTATGAGCGCCGTCGCTGCGCTGCTGGCAAGCGGTTTTGAAGGGCGGATCATCGACTTGAGCGCCGATTTCCGGTTTCAGGATGCAACCATGTATCCAAAGTTGTTCAACTTCGAGCACACCGAGACCACTTTGTTAGAGCAGTTCGTTTACGGACTTCCGGAAGTCGCGGGCCCGTACCCGACCGGGACCAGGTTCATCGCCAATCCGGGATGTTTTGCGACTGCGATCACGCTCGCTCTGTGGCCGTTGACCACTAATCTCAAGTCTGTCGAGGTGCGCGTGACGGCCCTGACCGGCGCTTCGGGTTCAGGTGCACAGCCCAAACCTACGACCCACTTTCCGACCCGGGACGGCAACGTGCGTGCCTACAAGGTGTTCGCACACCAGCACCAGCCGGAGATCGAGCAGACGCTTGGCCCCAACGTCGATCTGTCGTTTGTCCCGGTGTCCGGTCCCTGGACTCGCGGTATCTGGGGAACGGCTCAGGTTATGCTTCCGGATCCCGATACCGAGGCGGCGGTTCCCGCCTGGTTCGATTCCGCGTATGGAAATCGCGAGCTTGTGAGATTGTGGCCGGGTCAACTTCCGGAGCTGCGCTACAGCGTCAACACGCCATTCTGCGACATCGGCTGGATCGTGAACGGTCGTCGACTTGTTGTAGGTTTTGCGATCGACAACCTCTTGAAAGGCGCGGCATCTCAGGCTGTCCAGAACATGAATCTGATCATGGGCATTCCAGAGACCCGGGGTCTTCTCGCTGCCGGCGGCGTCACCGTTCCATCATCCTGATTACGGTTGATCCCCGCATGAAGACGTCGCAGATCATACAGCTCGAGGACGCGGTTCAGATGCCCACGTACTCGAAGTATCCGCTTGCCGCCGTTCGTGGCGAAGGCTGCTACATCTGGGATGCGGACGGCAACCGGTACATCGATTTCTACGGTGGCCACTGCGTCACACCGCTCGGGCACTGCCCGGAGTCCGTCGTGCAGGCGGTTTCGGAGCAGGTGCGCCAGCTCATTTTCTACTCGAACGTCGTGTACAGTCCGGTGCGCGCGCGGGCTGCAGACCTGATGCGAAAGGTGAGTCCTCCGGGCGTCGATCGGGTGTTCTTCTGCAATTCCGGGACGGAGGCCAACGAGACGGCCCTCAAATTGGCGCGCACGTTTACGGGTCGCCGCGGCGTGATTTCGTTCCAGGGCGCCTTTCACGGGCGAACCCTGGGTTCGCTCGCCACCACCTGGAATCCTAAATACAGAGAACCGTACGCGGGTGTGTTGCCACCGACTCATTTTGTGCCTCTCAACGATATCGACCTGGTGCGCGGCCTGGTCGAGCGTGCCGGGGACATCGCCGCGGTGATCGTCGAACCGATACAGAGCATGGCAGGTGTCATCGAGGCGACGTCCGAGTTCCTGGGCGAAGTGCGCACACTCTGCAGCACTTTTGGCGTGGCACTCATCTTCGATGAGATTCAGACCGGCGTCGGACGCACGGGTACGTTCTCGATCTCCGAGCAGTTCGGTGTTGAACCTGATCTGATTACGATGGCGAAGAGCCTGGCATCAGGGATTCCGGTCGGAGCAGTTCTTGCCAGCAGTGCGATAGCGGATACGGTAAAGCCGGGTGATCAGGGTACCACGTTTGGCGGTGGAATGATTGCCATGGCCGCGCTGGAAGCGACCGTCGGAACTATCGTGCGCGAGGGACTGATGGGTCGGGCGCGCACGGTGTTCGATCGGATCAAAGAAGAGCTGTCTCCGCATGTCAGATCGGTTCGCGGACGAGGTTGCCTCATCGGCGTGGAACTTGGCGTGCCGGCTTCGGATGTTGTTCGCGCCTTGCGCGGAAGCGGCGTGCTTGTCGGCGGTTCGGGTGACGAGTACACGATTCGCTTGATGCCTCCGCTCAACACGCCGGTGGACGTACTGGAGGAGTTCTTTACCATCTTCAGGAAAGTGATTGCTGGGATAGAGGAAACGAGACAAGCATGAGCAAGGACCTGTTGGGCTGGCATCTGTTGCCGCGGGAAGACTGGGATCGTGCGCTGAGTGCGGCACTGGATCACAAGAGGATGGGACGTGTGACCTCCACGGTCGCGAGCGGCCGGGGCATCTGTCTGATGTTTTTCAACTCTTCACTCCGGACAAGAACATCGATGGAGGTGGCGGCGGCGCAACTTGGCGCGCACGTCTCCACGGTCACCCCGGGCAGCGGTGTGTGGGGTCTGTCGTTCGAGGACGGCGCCGTGATGGATGGGGCTGAGGCCGAGCACGTCCGCGAGGCGGCGGGTGTACTTTCGCGCTACTACGATGCAATCGGTGTGCGGCTGTTCGCTTCGCTGTCGAACCTCGAACAGGACAGGTCGGACCGGCTAATTGAACGGTTTGCGGCGGGCGCTGACGTCCCGGTTGTGAACCTCGAATCCGCGTTCTGGCATCCGTGTCAGGAGCTTGCAGACGCGGCGACAATCTCGTCGCATTTCGAAGGTCATACCGCTGGAAAGAAGCTTGTGCTTGCGTGGAGCTACCACCCGAAAGCCCTGCCGATGGCCGTCCCGAACTCTGCCGTGATGATGGCGGCCCGGTTGGGCATGCACATCACGATAGCCCGACCCGAGGGGTATGCGCTGGATCCCTCCGTCATGAGTATGGCCGGTGACGCAGCGGCCTCGAGCGGCGGTTCTCTCCAGGAGTCGACGGATCGTCTGGCAGCCTTCGAGGGCGCCGATGTGGTCTATGCGAAGGGGTGGGCCGGCTCCGGTGTGTATGTGAACGCTGACGTCGAGGCGGAGCGACGCCGGGGACTGACCGAGTGGCGAACCACTGCCGATGCGATGCGCCGGACGAATCGCGCTGCATTCATGCATTGTCTTCCGGTCCGCCGCAACGTCGTCGTAGATGACGCGGTCCTCGACGGCCACGACGCGATTCATTTGCTCCAGGCCGAGTTTCGGTTGCACGCGCAGAAGGCCATTCTGGAAATGATCTGGGATCTGGATCACAATGCACGGTAGTGATATGTCGAGTGGCGACGAATCTCACGGTGATGGCGTGGTTGTCATCAAAATCGGCGGAGCGATCCTCAGTCAGCCGCTCGACACGTTCTGGGACGGCGTTGCCGAGATGATGCGCACGCGTCGCGTGATTATTGTCCACGGCGGCGGTCCAGAGGCTACGCGTGTTGCACGCATGATCGGCCACGAACCCCGCATCGTACGGGGGCGGCGCGTGACGACTGAGATCGATCTCGAAATCATGCAATGGGTGACGCGTGGATCGCTCAATACGCGACTTGTCGGTCAGGCGATTGCTCACGGACTGCGACCCGTCGGGCTCTGCGGCGCAGATGCCGGAATGGTGGTCGTCGAACGGAGGCCGCCGTGGGTGATCGACGGTCACGAAATCGACTTCGGGCTCGTCGGTGATATCGTCGAGGTACAACCCGGCCTGTTGCTCAAACTGCTGGACGACGCCTATCTCCCCATCCTGGCGCCCATCTGCGTGGACAATCTGGGACGACTTTACAATGTCAACGCCGACACCGTCGCCAGCGCAATCGCAGAGCACACGAATGCACGATCGCTCTTGATGGTTACCGAGACGGGCGGGCTTCGACGACACGCCGACGATCCGGCTTCTATTCTCGGCGCGTGCGACCGCTCGGTGTACGCATCCGGGCTTGCCGACGGATGGATCTCGGGCGGGATGCAAGTGAAACTGCATGTCGCACTCGAAGCGCTCAAGGTCGGCATACCGGAGGTGTGGATCGTTGCACCGGACGACCTTCTGACCCGTGCAACCGCCACGCGCATCGTGGACCCGCAATGACAGACTCGTCACCACAACATCAGGCACTGCGGCTGCTCATCGACCTTATTCGATTTCCTTCGTTGAGCCATCAGGAGGGACCGATTGCAGATTTTCTGGAAGACTATATCGCGGAGCGCGGACTCGCGGTGCGGCGACATCGCGACAATCTGTACTTCGCTCTTGGTGAGGGGTCTGATCGACTGCTGCTCAACTCCCATCTGGATGTGGTCCCGCCGTCCGCCGATCATCCGTTCGAGCCCTTCGAACCGACGCTCGCTGACGGATACCTGTTCGGCCGCGGTGCGGTTGACGCAAAGGCGAGCGTGGCCTCGATGGTCGTCGCGGTCCTGGAGCTGGCTGAAAATGGTTGGTCTCCGGAAAATGGGCAGGTGCTCGTGGCCCTGACCACGTGCGAAGAGATGGGAAAAGGCTACAACGGGCTTGAGGACCTTCTTCCACATTTGCCGGCGCTTCGTGCCGCACTGGTCGGCGAGCCGACGGATCTCCGCCCGTGTACATCGCAGAAAGGCTTGCTCATTCTTAACGTACGCGCGACCGGGCACGCTGCACACGCTGCACGGGCTTCCCTTGGCGAGAATGCGATCGTGAAGGCCGCCGACGATATTCGTCGACTTGTCGAGATTCGCCTGGACCGCGACGACCCGCTGCTGGGTCCCGTGACCGTGACTCCGACCATCGTTTCCGGAGGGACAGCAAAGAACACGGTTCCGGAAGAGTGCACGTTCACCGTCGACATCCGGTCGACCCCCGCTTACTCTCACGACGAGCTCGTGGCGATCGTGCGCGATGCCCTGGAATCCGATGTGCAAATACACAGCGACAGGTTGGTGCCGGTTCGGACGTCGCTTGAAGAGCGAATCGTGCGGGCGGCCGTCGCGGCGACGGGGGAGGAGCCCTTCGGTTCGCCGACCATGTCCGACTGGATCTTTCTTTCAGGAACGCCGACGGTGAAGATTGGCCCGGGGTCGAGCGATCTGTCGCACACGTCAAACGAGCGGATCTCGATGGATGAGGTCACTCGAGCTGTGGGAGTCTACAAGGATGTTATCATCCGCTACTTTTCACTGGAGGACGGCGAACCCGTTCGTAACTGATCGTATGGCCAAGAAGAAGAAACCTGTCTGGTTCAAAGGTCGGATGGCCGCCGACTGGGTGACGCGGTTCACCGTGGGCGACGACTATCTCTGGGATACGTTGTTGCTCCCGTTCGATGCTGTGGCAACTGCGGCCCATGCCGAGGGACTTGTAGATGCCGGAGTGCTGGACCTTGACGAGTTGCGCGCCGTGAAGGCAGCACTCGGCCGCATCAAGCGCAAGGCCGAAGCAGGCGAAGTGGGCGTCACTCCGGAGGATGAAGATTGCCACACGGTTATCGAACGGTATCTCACCGCAGAGCTGGGCGAGATTGGCGAGAAGATCCACACCGGCCGGTCACGCAACGATCAGGTGCTCGCGGCACTGAGGCTGTTTCTGCGAGATCGTCTGATAACAATCGCACGTGCGACCAGTGAGATCGTGGAGATGCTGTGTGGCGTCGCGGAGGAGTACGACGATGCGCTGATGCCCGGCTACACTCATATGCAGCTCGCGATGCCAACCACTGCAGGGCTGTGGGCGGCGGGCTACGCGGAACTCCTCGTGACCGATATCCGGGCAGTTCGGGCGGCTCATGATCAGATCAACACATCGCCCCTCGGGAGTGCCGCCGGCTACGGAGTCCCCCATCTGAAGCTACTGAGGAAAAAAGTAGCTAAAACGTTGGGATTCAAGGAAGTGCAGTCGAACGTAACAGCTGTGCAGCTCTCCCGTGGCAAACTGGAACTCCACGTGGCACATGCGTGCGTTCAGATTGGGGCGACGTTGAATCGGATGGCGTCCGATCTCGTCCTATTTAACACCAGCGAGTTTGGGTTTGTAAGACTGCCCGAAGAGTACACCACGGGGAGCAGCATCATGCCGCAGAAACGGAACCCCGACGTGCTCGAATTGGCCCGCGCCGTCTACCACAGGTTGACGGCCGAGATGCACGTCCTCGCAAGTGTGCCCGCCAATCTTCCGTCGGGTTATCATCGCGATCTGCAGTTGACCAAGGCGGCTGTGATGCAATCCGTTCT
>JABDKH010000380.1 GCA_013002345.1 Rhodothermales bacterium | reverse complement strand
CATTTTCGGCCGGACAAATTCCCTATGGACCCGGTGATCTTCACGGGTCGCGTGGATTTGCATGAGTTGAAAGAGGACAGGCCCCGTTTGTACGCGCAACTGTTGGAATCAGGAGAACTGGAAGACGCCATTACCGGGCCGCCACCGCCGTGGCTCGAACGGTGGGCTCGCGTGTTCGGCCTGACAGCTCTGGTGCTCGGCATACTGACGATTGTGCTGATCATCTACTCCATGGTATTCCTGTACCGCTAGAGGCAGTATGTCGTATTCGAGAACCAGAACACCTCCCTAATCAAAGTGGCTGTCGGCATGGACCGCGAATCAGACGTGGCATTCTCGACGAAGTTGGCCGGGAAGCTGGTCACCATCATTAGCCTGGCCCTGGTTGGGATGGTCGTCGCCGGTTCAGGAAAACCGGATGGATCTCCGGCCCCGGCCCCCATTTCAATCTCGATAATTGAAGGGCCAGGACTTGATTTTTTGCCGGCCCACGAAGCGTATTTACCTGCACAAGGAACGTCGTCTTTGCAGGTAGCGGATGCCCGCTATTCGTCCATCCGGAGTCGCACATCTGTGGCGGATCCGGACGCCTGCCTTGACTGTCACGATGACGACAGCATGACGATGGAGAGAGACGGCCGGGAAGTCTCCCTCAACGTCTCGCCGGAAGCCTATGCCGCTTCTCCGCACGGAAAGGTCGATTGTGTCGAGTGCCACGTCGGGTATGACCCCGACGAAGAACCGCACAACGAGAACACACAGCCAGTAGACTGTGCAACATGTCACAGCTCGGCGTCGAGAGCCTTTCGCGCAAGTGGTCACAGGGCAGACCTGTTATGTTCGTCGTGTCATTCGAATCTGCATACAAGAGGTGGCACGCGTGCGACGGTCGCGACGTGCGCCAGCTGTCATGATGATGCTGTGCGCGATGTCAAGGCTAGCCTGCACGCCAGCGGAGACTTCGGACCGACATGTCTCACCTGTCACGATTCTCATCGCGTCGCCATGGCAAACACAGCCACGTGTCTGTCGTGTCACGGAGAGCGGGAGTTTGTACATGACCACATCTTGCACGAGGATGTCGAGGCGGTGCTCAAGTACAGCGACAGCATTCACGGCGACAATATTGAGTGCAACGATTGCCATGCAAGCCATAAGGTGTTGTCAACTGAGGACCCAGCATCGCCGGTTTCCCGAAGGAACGTAGCGGGCACGTGTGCCACATGCCACGACGACGTGGCTGATGAGTATCTCGCTTCAGAACATGGCAGGGCGCTGCAGTCCGGCTTTGAAGGCGCTCCGACATGCACGGACTGTCATGGCGAGCACGACATTCATCAGATAACGGATAGTGAATCTCTCGTAAGTCGGCAGCATGAGGTTGAGGTGTGCGAAAGCTGCCATCTGAACACGAAGGAAGTCACCGCCCGGATGACACATACCACGGGCTTTGTGGCGGGCTACAACCAGAGCGTTCACGGACTCGCTGCAACAGGCGGAAACGCCGATGCGGCCATCTGCAGTGACTGTCATGGAGGACACCAGGCAGTAAAGGCAAGCAACCCCAACTCGAAGATCAACAAGTTCAACATTGCTGCGACCTGTGGACATTGTCACGACGAGATCGAGACGGTGTTCGAAGGCAGCATTCATGGAATCGCACTTGCAGACGGTAATTCGGATTCACCGACGTGCACGACGTGCCACTCCGAACATGCGATCACCGAACACACAAGTTCGGCATCACCTGTGGCAGCCTTGAACGTCTCCGAGCAGGTGTGTCGGCCATGCCATGACTCGTACAAACTGTCGACCAAATATGGATTTCCGTCAGACCGGCCCAAGTCGTTTGGTGACAGTTACCACGGCCTCGCCACCCGATTCGGATCAGACGAAGCGGCAAACTGCGCGAGTTGCCATGGTGTGCACGACATCTTGCCGTCGTCGGACGAGCGATCGAGAGTGTTCCCAGCGAATCTCGAAGTGACGTGTGGAGAGTGCCATCCGGGAGCCACAGCCAATTTTGCACGCGGCTCTGTTCATGTTGTCCGCACGCCGGGCGGCGACTCGCTACTGTACTGGATCTCGACGATATACATCCTCGTGATCGTTGCGACGATCGGGGCCATGGGTGTCCACAACACGTTGGACTGGGGTCGCAAGATGGTCAACCATTACCACGAGCGCCTTCAGCCGCCTCCCCGTGGAATTCCCGGCGTAGAGCGGAAGACAGGTCTGTACGTACGCATGACCGTGAACGAGCGAGTACAGCACGCGCTGCTGGCTGGTAGCTTCATTATCCTGACGATCACCGGATTCATGCTCAAATTTCCCGATGCCTGGTGGGTTGTCTTTCTGCGGGAAAACTTCGGGGTCGGCGTGTTTGACCTTCGAGGAGTCCTGCACAGAGGAGCGGCGATCGTTATGGTCGGCGACTCTGTGTACCATCTCTACTACATCATCTTTACGAAACGGGGCAGGCAGTTTGTAAGCGATATCATGTTCCGCGGCCAGGATTTTCGGGACATCATACAGATGATGCGCTACTATGTCGGTGCGGTAAAGAGTCGACCACTGTTCGATCGCTTCAACTACGTCGAGAAGTCGGAGTACTGGGCCCTCATCTGGGGCACCATCGTGATGACGGTAACGGGAATTATTCTCTGGTTCGAAAACCAGTTTATGGGACAATTCTCGAAGCTGTTTGTGGATGTGAGTGAAACGGTTCACTACTACGAGGCCTGGCTCGCATTTCTGGCTATTGTGGTGTGGCACATCTACTACGTGATATTCAATCCTGACGCGTACCCCATGAACTTCACCTGGCTGACAGGAAGAATCACGGAAGAGGAGATGGAGCATGAGCACCCGCTCGAGTTGCAGCGGCTGAAGCGCGAGGAAGAGGAGAGACGTCGCGAAACGGAAGAATGACCCATATGGATCGACTCACCATTCGGTCCCGCTAGAAAAACCTGATTCTTCGCGGGTCTTTTCTGAAGCTTTGGCGTTTGGTACGCCGCCCGCGGTATACTTGTCGCGGGTTGGATTTAGGGGACACGGGCACGCTGCCCTTCCTTGAGGATATCAACGACTGGATATGAACCGACTTCGATCTCTTACGGGGAAGCTTATCGAGTGGCTCAAGCGCCCGGGAAGCAAGCGCAAGCTGGCGATCCGTTCGTCCGTAATCGGTGTTCTGGCGATTCTCTTTGTGGGTCTCTCAGCCGAGTACACGTCGCGGCCAACGTTTTGCCCTACCTGTCACTACATGGAGCCGTACTACGAGAGTTGGCTGGCGGCTCCCGCGCACGAAGAGGTGTCGTGCGTGACGTGCCATTTCCCGCCGGGTATCGCGGGGACAATACGCGGAAAAGTTGAAGGACTTGTCCAGGTAGTTAACTACCTGGGTAGTTCATATACGCGCCGCAAGCCCTGGGCAGAGATTGATGACGCCTCATGTCTCCAGAGCGGCTGTCATGATACGCGACTTCTCGCGGGCAAAGTCGGTTTCAGAGGAGTTGCGTTCGACCACGAACCTCACCTCGGAGATCTCCGGCGAGGCAAAGAACTGCGATGCACAAGCTGCCACTCGCAGATCGTCCAGGGCGACCATATCCGGGTGACGGAGACCACATGCTATCTGTGTCATCTCAAGCCTGAAGGCAACATTGAAACGGCCGAATTCGAGCGAGCTTCGGACTGCACGACCTGCCACGTCTGGGATTCGGTTACGGTGGAACAGCCGACAGAGATCACCGCGTTCCACACGGAGGTTCTTTCACGCGGACTGGAATGCAACCAGTGTCATAGCAAGACGGTAATGGGAGACGGGTTCGTCCCGCCCGAGAACTGCTATGGCTGTCACAGCGAGCAGGACCGGCTTGAAAAAATCGACGACCTGGACCTTATTCACCGCGAGCACATCTCCGAAAACAAGATCGAGTGTATCCAGTGCCACCTCCAGATTCAGCACAAGATTCAGCGTGTGAGCCTGGAGCAGGAACTCGATTGCGCGACCTGCCACAGGCAGACCCACAAGGAGCAAGTAATGCTCTTTACGGGAGAGATTGGTGATGGCGACTCGGCACCGAGTGCGATGTTCGCAGCCGGCCTCGACTGCGCCGGTTGTCACGTGTTTCACGGAGATATCGTCAACGCCGACGATGACCGCATAGCCCAGCCGCAATCCTGTGAGAATTGTCATGGAACGGGCTACAACCGGCTGCTGCGCCTCTGGAAGGCGGGCGCAAATGCAAACCTTGTTGACTTCGGCCGAACCATTCGGACGGTAGAGAATGCGGCCAGAAACCGGGGCACCCAGACCCGGAAGAAGACGGAACCCTTCATTGAGAAAGCGAAGAAGATCCTGCATGTTGTGCAGACGGGGCAGCCGGTTCATAATGTGACTTTCTACGACCAGCTTATCCGGACCGGCTACACGGATCTGGAAAAGGCCGTTCAGGCGGCGAATCTTGGCGTGAAGGTGCCGCAGTACAGAAGTGCGCCAACGGTGCCCGGCCAGTGTGCGAACTGTCACACCGGCATCGACCGGCTGTCAGTCCAGCACGAAGGAATTACCTTCTCACATGAGATCCATGTGGACATGCAGGGTGTTACGTGTGGGACGTGCCATTCGAATGCCGTACGACACGGGCAGGTGGTGCTGACTACGCAGAACTGCAACAGCTGTCACCACAAGGCGACGCCGCCGGAAGTCACGTGCGAATCCTGTCACGAAGAGGCTGCAAGCATCTATGCCGGCACATATCTCGACAAGGATACTCCAGACTATATGTTTGCCGAAGATGTCGAGTGCGTGGATTGTCACATTCCGGATTCAAAGGTCATCCGCCCCACCGTTGCCTCGTGTCTCGATTGTCACGATGAGGGCTACGACTCTGACGCCGAGGAGTGGAAGGTGGAAGTCGCCGACCTTACTCAGACTATTCGGTCGCAGATGGCTAGTATTCCGCGCTCCAGGCGTGACGCGGCGGCGTACCTGAAAGCGCGAAGGGTCCTGGCCGATTTCGAGAAGGGCGCAGCCGGTGGCCTTCATAACTATGAACTGACGAGCGAACTACTGCTCGAAGTGAAGAGCGGACTGGAAGCAATGGGCACGGGTCAGTAGTTAATTCGCGAACAGATCGGGAGGGCCGGATAAGATGTCCTGCCTCACGCTATCCCGATTCCGTCGAAGGGCCGGGCCCGATTGTCCCGGCACTGGCGGTCCGCCACCGTGGAGTCCACAACATTCGGCAGACCGGCGATCTCCTGGCCAGCCTCGGACCGGGCCTCTCAGAACGTGTTTCGTGCAAACTGACGCGTAATGTTATTGTGAAATCCGGATCATGGAATTCTCGGCCCTCAACCGCGGGTTTTATGCCGTTGAAGTAGATGGACGGCACCCCCGGCGGCGAAACAGCGAGACGTGCAAGGATCGAACCCCTTAGGAGTCGGTACCAATTGATTGGACACGACAAGACGTACCTGATCTCCCGGGCCGAGTCAATTAGTCGATGACCAGACAAATCTCAGTCATAGCCGTGGTCGCGGTCGTTCTACTCGGCATCATTTTCCTGCCGGTCGACGTGCCATACAACATCGCCGTTCAGGGCCGTGTCGTTCCGGCGAAGGAATGGTCCCTTTCTCGCAGTCGCAATGACGCCATAGAGACAACGGTACGCGACAACGAGCGCGGCGGCGTCACGCAATACACGGTCAATCGTTTTGCGGGCGGCGATGCAGCTCGCCTCACGATTGAGCCAGGATTGCAGTCGGGCTCGACCGTGCACGAGGGTGATACCGTAGCCTCGATTTACTCGAATGAGATCGCTCGCCAGTACTCAGAGCTGTCCGGACGATTGAACATGGCCACCGCGTCTCTGGATCTCTATGCCACGGGAGAGAAAGAGGCTGTTGTTGAGGAAGAGCGGGTCAAGGTCTTGCAGGCCGAGGAGCTGTCCCGGCAGCACCAGCTGGAGCTAAATCGCCTCCGGCGATTGCGGAGTGAAAGCCTTATTTCAGAACAGGAGCTCGAGTTGGCCGAAAGCGAGCAGCGCGTTCTCGAAGCGGGAGTTGAGGTAGCACGTGCGCGCTACGAGTCCGTCAGCTCCGGCGCCAAGCCCGAGCAGATAGAGCTCACGCGAACGGAAGTGCGATCGCTTCAGGAAGAGATCGACGAGATTACAGAACGGCTTCGTCTCTCTACCATCACAAGCCCGCTATCGGGTCGGGTGGCGCGCTCATTCGGAGCCGACACACTCGTTTCCATTTACGACACCACCGCTTATGTCGTGATGATGATCGTTCCCTTGCATCGTCGCGCAGTGGTCGGTATCGGGGATACGGTACTGGTTTCTGTCGCGGGGCTGGCCGATGACGTGAGTGCCGTAGTGAGCGAACTTGGCGATGAGGTGCACATTGCACACGGGCAGGAGGTGCTCCTCGTACACGCACGAATCAGTAATCCGCCGCGCTTTCTCTTCCCCGGCTCGTCTGCGCGATGCCGAATTCAAGTCGGCAGGGTGCCGATCTGGGAATTCATCCGTCAGGGCCTTTCGGTGTCGGCATGAGCAGACACGAACTGAAGTATCTGGTCGGGGAAGATCAACTGCCATTCCTGCGGCAGCAGATAGAACCCTTTGTGGAGGTGGATCCGCATGTCCGTGGGTTTGAGGGCGAAGGCTATACCGTACGAAGCATCTACCTCGACACCGCCGGGCTTCGCTACTACCGCGAGAAGAAGGCGGGTATCCGTGTGAGGCGCAAGCTCCGCGTGCGAGCGTATAACAAATTCAGTCCGGGAGACTGGGTCTTCCTGGAAATAAAGAGGAAGGTTCAGGATCGGGTGTCAAAGAACCGGGCCCCGCTGCTTTTTGAATCACTGGATGCGCTTTTTCGATCCGGGGATGTCGAACAGCATATTCTCACCGATCGATTCTATCCAGCGTCGATCGATGACGCAAAGCGGTTCTTCTATCATGTGTACAAGTACAATCTCATTCCGGTCGTTTCGACCGTGTACGAACGAGAAGCGTTTATCGGGAGGTATGATCCGACACTCAGGATAACGTTCGACCGTAACCTTCGCGGCCGGGGATACCCGCGGTTGACGGAGATATACGATGAAGGGCAGCATCGTCTCGTCAAACCCGGAAGCTTCGTCATCGAGGTGAAATACAACACCGGATTTCCGCGGTGGCTTCGTGCGGTTCTGGGGAGATATGGACTCCGCACACAGGCGGTTTCGAAGTACTGCCTGTGTGCAGAAACATCAGAGCGAGAGCGGGACAGAAAATCACAGGTTCTGGGCAGTTATCAGACGGCGGTATAAGTCTCGGTTGGATCAGACATGGGTAGCAGAATAATTCAGGACATCCAGGCGCTCGGCCAGTTCAATACGACGATCGGTGATGTCGTCATGTCACTGCTGGTCTCGTTTGTCTGCGGATTGGCAGTTTCGCTCGTATACCGGTGGACGTACCGGGGGGCCAGCTATTCGCCCAGTCTCGTGCGATCCATGATTACGCTTGCGATGATCACAGCGATGATCATGCTTGTGATCGGCAACAACCTTGCTCGCGCCTTCGGGCTTGTCGGCGCGATGTCCATCATACGTTTCAGGACGGCGCTCAAGGATCCGCACGACATTGTATTTGTGTTCTTCGCGCTTGCTGCCGGCATGGCGGCGGGAGTCGGTATGTACAAGCTTGCACTCATCAGTACCGCGGGCGTGAGTGTTGTGATCGCGCTCACGACCAGACTGGGGTATGCAGAACAGGAACGGGATTCGCTCATCCTGCGCTTCTCCTACACCGGCGCGGCGGGAGAGAAGGAGGCGTCCTACTTACCGTTGTTAGAACGCTATTGCAAGTCGACAAAGCTCATCAACGTTCGGGCTGATCAGGCCGAACTCTCGGAGCTCACCTTCTTTGCCAACCTTCGCAAGCAGGGTGAGCGCGAGGCGTTGACGCGGGCGCTCGCGGCGCTGCCCGACGTCGCCAATGTCAGCTTGTACTACGACACAGAGCAGTCGTAGCGGCAGGCGTCACATGGGCCACAGCCAGCCGAAAACTCCCGCGGTTGCAGCGGCAAACAGGACGCCGTCGATGGTGCACTTCAGGGCAAAGGACCAGCTGAAGTAGTTCCAGATCGGATACACGCAATGCGCTCCTGCATGGGCCACGAATGCAACGGCACCAACGACGTGAAAGACGGTGACAAAGCCGGCGCCGGGCGGTAGGACCAATCCGGCGATGTACGCGACTATGGCCGTCAACATGGCGAAGTGCACAAACTGCATCGCCATCTGCTGGATGGATGGACTCAGCACGTTGGGCTGAATGACGAGTATCCCGACCGGCCCGCGCCGGACGCGCTTCTGGTATTCGGGATCTTTCGAATCGACTGCTGAACTAGCAAACGGGAAGGCGTATTGACCTTTCTTCAGATTATGATTCCGCAACTCAACACTAAACCGCTCCTCTTCATCAATTCCATCAAAATCGGTGCGGTGATGAGGCAATACCACGAACAGGAAGAAACTCACTACAAAAACCAGAACCGTAGCGACTAGAATCGGCAGCCATAGAGCAAGGAGGCCGACTTCCATGGTAAATCCTCTAAACTCCCATGAGGGTGACAG
>JABDKH010000379.1 GCA_013002345.1 Rhodothermales bacterium | reverse complement strand
CATCCGCACCGCGCAATCTGCCAACCAGAATAGTAGATACAATCGCCGGAACGAAACCGATCTTCACCTCCGTGAATCCGAGTTTCGCCGTATCGGCCGCGATCGCGAAATCCGCTGCGGCCACAAGCCCGCAACCGCCCGCGACGGCGTGTCCGTTGACGCGTGCGATAACAATCTTTGGGTGCCGGCAGATCGTGGTAAACAGCTTCGCAAGAAGGCTCGAGTCATACTCATTGTCTTCTCGCGATGCAGACTGCAACTTCTTCAGTGCCGCGAGGTCGGCTCCGGCTGAAAACGTTGAGCCTTCCCCGGTCAGGACGACGACCCGGACTTCACTCGCATCGCGAGCCGTATCGAAGGCATCGATCAGGGCCCCGACGAGTTCCTGATTTAGCGCATTGCGTTTGGCAGGCCGATTGAGGGTTATCCTCAAGATCGAATCGGCCTGTTCTATCGTTATCGTCTTTGCGGACATGCGGAAGCAGTGGATTTTCGATCAAAATAACTCGACTGCGGGCGGCCTGCCACTTTGACGATCGCGACGAGGATCAGCGATCATTGCACCCGATGTCGTGCTACAGGGCCGCCAGCAACTCGCTCACGTTCGGACTGATGATGACCGAACGAGTATCGCGATTCCAGTACTCCGATAAACGCGATGGTGTGTCGGGCTCAAAGCCGAGGGCGTCCGACACCGCCTCCGGGAATTTCGCCGGATGGGCCGTACCCATGATAGCAATCGGCCTGCCATCTCCTGTCTCTCGCCGGTAACGAGCGACCGCTTCAAAACCGACCGCGGTATGCGGGTCACTGACATAACCTGTTGCTTCGTACACCCGAGTCATCGTTTCAGAGGTAACGGCGTCGTCTATCGACGTTCCCCATACCAATTCCCGCATCCTGTCTTCCGCAAGAAGAAATCGGATACGCTCGAAGTTGCTGGGCACGCCGACATCCATCGCATTCGATATCGTACGAATCGACGGGCCATACGTCTCGTCGCCCGTGTCCAGAAACCGTGGGAAGAAATCGTTCGAGTTGTGTGCTGCAAGATACCGGGTCGGACCGAGCCCCGACAGATGAGACATCACTCCGGCTGTGAGATTCCCCAGGTTACCGCTCGGAATGCAACACGCGAATTTGCCGGCCTCAAATAGTCGCGCGGCCCAGAAGTAATACGTCATCTGTGGCAGCAATCTTCCGACGCTGATCGAGTTGGCGGATGTCAGCTCGTGATGATCCAGCGGCTGCGCGAACGCTTCTTTCACCATTCGCTGGCAGTCATCGAACGTGCCATCCACAGCAAACGTGGTCACACCCGGTCGACTGACGATCAACTGCCGCTCCTGCGTCGGACTCACCTGGCCGAGCGGATACAGAAGAACGACGCGGATCGAATCGAATCCGGAGAACCCGTCTGCAACGGCGCTTCCCGTGTCACCCGAGGTGGCAACAAGGATGGTCTTCTCCTTTCCCGGGCCAAGCTCGCGGGCCATCAGCCCGGCCATACAACGGGCACCGAAATCCTTGAAGGAGAGTGTCGGACCGTGAAACAGCTCAACAACCATCACATCATCCCATTCACCACCAGCGAGTCGGCGTACGGGCACCGGAAAGTTGAAGGCCTTCGTGGTGATCTCGTCGACCTCATCATCGGCAAATTCGGGAGATAGCCAGGACTTGAGCACATGGGACGCAACGCCGGAAAACGAACTCATCTCCCGCCATGCCGGTCCGACTTCCGGGATCTGTTCAGGCACGTAGAGGCCCCCGTCCGGAGCGATACCGTTCAGCAATGCATCACCGAAAGTGATCCCGTTACTCTTAGATCTGGTGCTGACAAAACGAACGGACATACCAGCCGCGGCTACTGATTCGATTCTTCGATTCTCGCACCGACCGGGTCGATAGTGGAGGTCAGGGCAAGGCATCCGAAGCCAGCCTCTCGGCAGGCTCGATCCATTGCAGCGGTCACCCGCTCGGCTTGCTCTGCATTCCCGCTCACTGCAAAGATTGCGGGGCCGGACCCGGATAGTGCGCAGCCCGGCGCACCGGCTTCCAGTGCTGCACTTTTGATCACATCGTAGCAAGGTATCAGGGCGGCTCGAACGGGTTCTACGATAACGTCTCGCATGATCATGCGCCCAAGCAGATCAATATCGCCGTCGCGGATGCTCTCCGTTAACCACGCCAGGGACGACGCGTTGCGTACCGCGTCCGAGAGCGGAACCTCGGCGGGCAGCATTCGTCGCGCTATGGATGTTTCCACATGTAGTTCCGGTACTACGATGGCAAAGAAGATCTCGTGGCCGGGCTGCACCGTTCGGTAGGTCGCGGGACTGGCCGCATCGACCAGAATCACACCACCGACGAGTGATGGAATGGCGTTGTCGCCGTGCGTGCTTCCGCTGGCGACCGTCTCTCCAGCCAGCGTCGCCTCGGCGAGTCCCGGCTCGTCCAGCGGAAAACCGATCAGCGCATTCGTGGCAAGCGCACCGGCAGCAGCAGAGGCTGCGGATCCACCCAGTCCGGAGCCGAACGGAATACCTTTCTCCAATTCGACGCGAATGCCACCCTCGACACCGGCAAGCTCGAGTACTTTGAGTCCTGCGACCGATGCGGTGTTCGAGCGAGGTTCCGTCGGTAGTTTGGAGGGTCCATCCACTATCACGACGATGCTTTCCGAACGTGTCCGACGGACCGTAACCCGATCGCCAATCCCGGATATGGCGACGCCGAGAGTGTCGAATCCCGGTCCCAGGTTCGACAGGGATGCCGGCGCCCACGCGCAGACGGTCTTGACGTCGTCCTTTAGAGTCATCGGTCTCTCCGGCAGAGCTCGAACGCTTCTATCCGTCGCGCTCGGTGCCTACTCGTCTTCGAATGCCCGAAACGAGTCGATGATGCCGCCTCTCACGAAAACCTCGTTTTCCTCTTCCGAGCGAAAGGTCTCGAGCTTGTTAAGCGCCTCCATGTATGCGAGGGCCGATGCCTGAAGAACATCCGAATCGCGAGCCACGCCCCGAAAAGCCACATCGCCATAATTGAGAAGCACCGTCGCTTCTCCGAGTGCGTCCGAACCTTCACTGACGGACCGAATCGAATAGCTCAATACCTTGTGCGGACTCCCGACAGCAACATCGATCGCGTTATAGAGCGCATCTACGGGGCCATCGCCTGTGGCACGTTCCGCACGCACGGAATCAGATTTGAAGTGATACACCTCCACCTCGGCCACAGGCTCCTTCTCAGTGCCTGCCGATACATCGATTCGGGTGAGTTTAAAAAACGGGGCTTCCATATCTGCAGTGATGATCGACTGGAGGAGCGACGCTATTAACGAAACTTAATACGCCGAAAGACAACTGATGCCGGTTTCGGCACCTAGTAACCCGTTCTAGTCGTCCAGGGTTCTTCGCCCACTCAGAAATTCTTCTGCCATCATCACCATCTCTTCACTTCCGATATAGAGCGGTGTGCGTTGGTGCAGTTTGTCGGGAGCCTTTTCCATGATTCGCTGCCGCCCGTCGCTTGCGCGTCCACCGGCCTGCTCGACGATAAGCGCCATCGGGTTCGCCTCGTACATCAATCGCAGCTTTCCATCCGGACTTTGCGCCGTCGCCGGATAGATGTACAGCCCTCCCTTGAGCAGGTTACGATGGAAATCGGCCACAAATGACCCGATATACCGCGTGCTGTACGGACGATTTGTCGGCGGATCCGTCCGCTGCATCCACTTCATGTATTTCTTAAGCCCATCTTCAAACGAGTAGTAGTTGCCCTCGTTGATGGAATACTGGCGTCCCTTCTCAGGGATCTTTATGTCCGGATGGGACAACAGGAATTCCCCGATTGACGGATCCAGCGTGAACCCATTTACACCCTCGCGTGTGGTGTACACAAACATAGTCGAGGAGCCATACACGATATATCCGGCGGCGACCTGATCCACGCCCGGTTGGAGCGCTGCCTCCAGCGTCGGCTCACCAAACCCGTCCGGCAGCCTGTAGATGCTGAAGATGGTGCCGACCGACACGTTCACTTCAATGTTCGATGAACCGTCCAGAGGATCGAGGAGGACGATGTATTTGCCATCTGAATCAGCACCTGTCGTTCGGATCGGAATCGCTTCCGCGTGCTCCTCCGATCCAATCAGGCAACACTCGCCGCCGCGCCTGAGGGCGCGAACGAACTCCTTGTGCGCGAGGGCGTCCATCTTCTGCTGCACTTCACCCTGAACGTTTATCTCGCCGGAGGCACCGGCAATGTCCACGAGGCCTGCTCGCCGCATATCGCGATTTACAATCTTGCCGGCGAGACTGAGGTCACGAATCAGTCGGGAAAACGCACCGGTGGAATGAGGGAAACTCTCCTCTCGCTCGATGATGAACTGCTCGAGCGTTTCCAGGTGACTGAAGTCGTTGGTGGGACTGTTGATTTCCATATTCACGAGTGCTGCCGGTGGGATCAACGTCAAATTACAGTATCGACCGATTAGTAGTGCGCCTAATAGCGCCCATCGAGCTACACAGAACGTGTCCAGGCATGTTGACTTGCCAGCTTCTCCAACAGAGCCAGAGTGCGCGGCGCCTGCAGCGGATCCGCAAGCAAGTCGACGTAGAGCCTCGGCAACTGGTCCGGCGTGTCAACATCATACCAGATCGGCAGAACGGTGACACTTGCCGAGGATGCGACAGCCCTGTCGAGTGTGTCGCCGAAGACTCGTTCGTGGCTGAACGTCATTCCGTCAAACAGAGCTGGAAAGAAGTCATTCATTCCCACGAGGTAGTAGCCGCCATCCTCCGAGGGGCCGATCGTCATGCTCATTGGATCCACCAGGCTATTAAAGGCCTCTTGGATGAACGGAAGCGGCAAAGACGGATGGTCTGTCCCGATGATTGCGCATCGCTCGTGGCCGGCAGCGAACATATCCAGTGATGCGTTCCGCATACGCTCCGAGAGATCCGCGCCAAGCTGATAACGCACATCAACGTCGGGCAACTCGCGAACAATACTCTGGTCAGCAGAATGACGATCCAGATACAGATATATCCTCTTGTTCAACGAGATGTACTGATGAACGGAATCGACCAGGAATGCCCTGTACATCTCCGCGGCGCCGGCAGCATCTAGAAGCGTCTGGAGACGCGTCTTGACCCGACCTGCGATCGGTTGTTTCGCGAAGACGGCCAGGGCATCAGACACGGGCGTCCCTCTTCTCGGATGTGGCTCCCGGCATGTCGTGCATCCGCTCGACGACTCTACGCAGTCGATCAACCGCAGATTCGACATCGGCCCGCGATGTGTCTTTACCAAGCGAGAATCGGACGGCCGCGCCGGCATCGCCCCTCGACCGCCCGAGGGCCTCGAGCACATGGCTTGGACGAACCGTCCCGCTCGAGCAAGCCGATCCTGAGGAGACGCTAACACCTTCCATATCCATGTTCAGCAACAGCATCTCGCCATCGAAGGGAAGTCCGTCATCGCGACGCACCGACACATTAACGATATGCGGAGCCAGCCGATCATCGACAGCACCAGAATTGAGGACAAAGCGAGAGCCCGAGACATTGAGCAGCAGCTCTGTCAGAAGGTCTCTCAGCTTCGAGAGTCTCTCGCGGCGTTGTGAACGTTCCGCCACAGCGATCTCCAGCGCTCTCGAGAACCCCACGATTCCAGCCACGTTTTCCGTCCCCGCTCGTCGGCTTCGTTCCTGCGATCCCCCGCGGTTCTGACGCTCCATTTCGATGCCGGATCTGACGTACAGCGCCCCGACCCCTTTCGGTCCGTAAAGCTTGTGGGCCGACATCGACAGCAGGTCGACCCCCAGTGACTGTACATCGACATCCAGAAGTCCGACTGACTGTACTGCATCCGAGTGCAGATACGCATTATGAGTATGGGCTGCATCAGCCAGCCGACCGATGTCGTTGACCGAGCCGACCTCGTTGTTGATATGCATGAGAGATACGAGACATCGTTGACGCTCCACACTATTGAGTTCGACCGATAGCACATCCGGGTCGACGGTAGCATCCGCGCAAACGGGCACGTACCTAACCTCGCACCCGCGGGAGGAGAGCCAGCTCACCGGCTCCAGAACCGCCTCGTGTTCAACTTCTGAAGTGACAATTGCGCCCCCTTGCATCATCGTTCCGACAATCGCGAGGTTGTTTGCCTCCGTGCCACCACTCGTAAATACGATTTCGGACGGCTCCGCTCCCAACATCGCGGCGACTTTCTCCCTCGAGTCCTCCACCGCACCCCGGGCCTGACGCCCGAGGCGATGGACCGAGGACGCGTTCCCGTAGGATTCGGTCATGTAGGGCAGCATGGACTCGAGTACCCTCGCATCCAGCGGGGTTGTCGCGGCGTGGTCCAGGTATATCGTAGGTTTCATCAGCTGCGTTTTAGTCGAGTCCGCACCGCACAGGAACGCTTGCAGTGAGTCGCTGTTCTGCATCGAGGTTGCGGGTCGCGGATTTGATGAATTCGGGCAGAGGTGTCGCTCCCTGAGAGATTCGTCTCCCAACGAAACGGTCACCATTCGACGAGACGATTATCTTTACCCCTCTGCCCCATCCCACACTACGAATCCCGACGACGTTCGGCGGATCTCATGGACAAACTAGTCATTCGCGGTGGACGCAAACTCACAGGAACACTCAACGTCAGCGGATCAAAGAATACGGCTCTTCCACTGATGGCGGGAGCCCTGCTGGCTGGCGGGCGAACCGTTATCGATAACATCCCGGCACTGCGAGACATTAACACCTTCGCGCGTGTTATCTCGGTCACCGGGGCCACGGTGGACTTCGACGCCGAGCAGCATCGGATGGTAATCGACGCGACGAACGTCACACGTCCCGAGGCTCCGTACGAGTTGGTCAAAAGGATGCGGGCGTCGTTCTACATGCTCGGTGCCCTTCTGGCGCGATCTGGCCGCGCACGCGTATCGCTTCCCGGGGGTTGCGCATGGGGTCCCCGACCTGTTGATCTGCACATCGAGGGCATGAAGGCTTTCGGAGCGGAGATCGAATTGGATCAGGGTTATGTCGTTGCGACCGCCACAGGAGGACGATTACGTGGTGGATCCTTTACGCTCACGCCGTCAAGTGTCGGAGCTACCGTCAATCTCCTTCTCGCCGCATCAACGGCTTCCGGCGAGTCGCGCATTGACAACGCGGCGTGCGAGCCCGACGTGATCGTCTTTGGAGACGCCCTCAAATCCATGGGCGCCCGGATCGAGGGTCTCGGCACCCGCACGATACACGTGCAGGGTGTGGATGCTCTGACCGCCGCTTCCCTCAGGAACTGTCCGGATCGAATCGAACTCGGAACCTACATGATAGCGGCAGCAATCGCCGGATCGCCCGGAGACCGAGTCGAAATAGCGAATACGAAGCCCGAGCACCTGGGTGACGCATTCATGAGTGCATTCGAGGAAACAGGCACCGCTGTGGACATCGATGGGACGACGATCGGTGTAACCCCGACGGCAGACCTGAAGGCCGTCTCCATCGAGACGGGTGTCTTTCCAGGGTTTCCCACCGATCTTCAGGCCCAATGGACCGTCCTGCTGGGACATGCAGGAGGAAATGCCAAGGTCGTTGAGCACATCTATACCGATCGCTTCAAACATATTCCGGAGTTGCGCCGGATGGGCCTCAACGCGATCGTTGTCGGAAACGAAGTCGTGGTTGAAGGCGGAAGTACTCTGTCCGGCGCCCAGGTGATGAGCACGGATCTCCGGGCCAGCGTTTCACTTGTGCTGGCAGGGATGATCGCGAAAGGCGAAACACAGGTCCTGCGCGTTTACCATCTCGATAGGGGCTACGAGAACCTGGAAGGCAAGCTGGCCGGAGCAGGCATCGACATCCGCAGAGAACGATACGACGAGTTTGCGGACCCCGCGAGCTAGTTCAGATCAGAATATTGCGCTCACCTGCATTCGAAGAGTATGCAATGTTGGTGCGTTCGATGGCGCTCTGCCGTCGTAGGCAAAATTGGCGCGTATGTACCTGTTGATTGCGTACTGAGCACCCGCGGACCAGAGCCAGGAAGTACCTGTGCCTCGCCCGTCAGTGAGCTCGAACTGTGCGACACCGGTAGCCTCGCCCGACAGAGTCACACTCGCCGCCTCAAGCCGACCGCTGAGTTGAAACCGTCTGGCTCTGTTGTACCGAACTTCAACCGGCACCTTCACGATGCTCGAAGTTCTCGCGAGTGACCGATCCTTCTTGCGTGCGATATCCACCTGGGTCTTGAGCTGCAACTGCCTCGATGCCGACACGGACACTTCCGGGACGAGGCGAAGTGTTCTCAGATCGTATCGCCTCGAAGAGAACGACTCGCTGTCAACTCGATTGGTCTCGGTGCTTCCGCTTAGACGAAATGTCAGTCGGCGTACCGGACGCACTCGTCCCGATGCTCGCCATGCGGTAATGGAGCGTTCCTCGAGGCCCGCGGCAAGATCGGTCAGACTTCTGATTCGATTAAAAGACAGGTCCAACCCGACATCCGGTCTGCTTCGAAAAAGGGTAACATCCTGTCGCACTGCCACCCGCCCGTTGAGGGTCGTGCCCGGCATCCGAAAGCTGCCAAAATCGAGAAGGTAGACCTTCTTCAAGTCCTGCTCCTGACTTCGCTCCACGACTTCAAGCGTCGTACGGGTCGAAATCTGACTCAGCCATCGTTTCCAGACCGTGTCCGCGTTTTTCCACCACTTCTCAGGCTCAAGGCCGACACGCAGTCGCGCCTGTACGCCAATGATCGAGAAGAGCGTATCCGATGGAACAAACGTCCTCACGTACGCACCTTCGTTCGGAGTCGTCTCTGGCACAAACTCCTCGAGCTGTATGACTCCGTCCCCGTTGCTGTCCGTCCACACGAACTGTCCAAATTCTACTCCAGTCCTGACATAGATCTCCTGCAACTTCGGCGTCCTCTCCGTCTGGGCTTCATAGAGCCAGGACGTGTTTACTGCACCGTCCAGCGGCCTGTATGCCCCATTCCATCGAAGGACGACGGACTCCGCATTCTGCCCCGCCTGCGCAATGCGAAACGCTTCGGTGAATGTCCTCTGCCGAAATCCGACCGTTGCATCGGTTGACAGACGACGGCCATCCCGATATCGTACGAAGCTGCGCGCCGTCCAACCCGTCGCCGCATCTTGAAGCTGACCGTCCATCACCATCCGCTCATTCCTCCAGTCCAGGCCCCCGCCTACTTCCAGCCGTTCCGATCGCCATGCGAGAGCCGGTCGCAGTTCCACGAATGCAAGCGAGGGCGCCGTCAGGCTATCCGCGTCGGCATCGCGCAGCTGTCGATCCTCGTGTTCGAACTCGATCGAAGGCGTGAGATTTCCGATGACATTCAATAACCTAAGGCCTGCCGTTTGCCTCCACCACTCTCCACGCTGAAACGCACTTCGGTCTTCGCTGACAATGTGCTCCAGTTCGTAGTTGACGTCCGGGAATCCTTCTTCGCTCAACTCCAGCGACACCAACTGACGATTGCCATCGAAGAAATCACCAAACCGTATCGTGGCCCATTCAGTAGCGACATTCGAGTCGTCCGAAAACTGCATCGAGCCGTTGAGTTGATTGGTTATCTCGCTCGACCCGAATTCATTGCCACCCGACACACCTACGTTTCTGAGGTCAAGCCCCCATCGCCGTCCGAACTCGACGGGACGAACACGATTGAACGATCGGAAACTGCTTTCGACAAATCGACGCCTGGCTTCGACGGTAATCCGGGAATTCCCTAGACCAATTCCCACCTCACGAATGCGGCCACCCAGGGTGTAGGCGGCGCCCTGGTCGTCATCCCCGTCAACCAGCGACAGTCGATTCTCGTCGTTGACCGAATGAGCCCAGTTTCCAAACAACTCGACTCCCGGGGCCGGGGAGAATCCACCAGCGAGATCAAACAAATCCTGTCGCCGCGGTTTGGGCAACAGGCGGACCGGATCATACTCACCCAGACCCGGTCCGCGGTACTCATACAGAATGCCGTTCACAGAGCGACCGGTTCGTACGTACGATCCGTTTCCGGAACCGACTCGCGAGAAGCGAACACGAAACACGTCCGTGCCCTCATCCGGAGCCACAGAAACGGCGACAAACACCGTGTCTGTAGTTGCATCCGGATTTACAACTTCCTGTCTCGTGTACTGTACGAAGAGGGCCTCAGGATCGTATTCAACGCGCTCGGCACCCGAACGTGTTGCAGCTGCATCTCCACTCAACACCAGCAACGCCGAGTCCGCGGACGTAAGTCCGAATTCCTGACTGAAGTCCTTGCTGTCGGCCTCTCGCAAATACGTAGCCCCGAGGTGACCCGACATCCCCTCGCGCGAGCCAAAGTTCGCCAGCACGTTCGTGCCCACCAGCGACCGCGTGAACTGGTTCGTAGAGTACTGGAATTCCGCGACGATGCGTTTGTTGGCCGTGATAATCTGGTTCGGCGTGAACGAGATCTCGGCAGTAGCATAATCGATGACGTAATCGTTCGTCTCGCCTCTCACC
>JABDKH010000378.1 GCA_013002345.1 Rhodothermales bacterium | reverse complement strand
GCTCGGCGAAATTGGAGTATCGGTGAGGATACCGATTACCCGCGACAGGACAAAAAGACCCCGTGCACCTTTACTATAACCTGCCATTGGGTCTTAGCATTGCACGTGTAGAATAGGTGGGAGGCTTTGAACCAGCATCGCTAGGTGTTGGGGAGCCACAAGGTGAAATACCACCCTTACAATGTTGAGGCTCTAACCCAGGGGAGTGAATCCTCCTCGGGAACAGTGGCAGGCGGGTAGTTTGACTGGGGCGGTCGCCTCCCAAACAGTAACGGAGGCGCGCAAAGGTTCCCTCAGCGCGGTCGGCAATCGCGCGAAGAGTGTAAACGCAGAAGGGAGCTTGACTGCGACACCGACGGGTGGAGCAGGTACGAAAGTAGGCGTTAGTGATCCGGCGGTTCCGCATGGAAGGGCCGTCGCTCAACGGATAAAAGGTACGCCGGGGATAACAGGCTTATCGCCCCCGAGAGTTCATATCGACGGGGCGGTTTGGCACCTCGATGTCGGCTTGTCACATCCTGGGGCTGGAGAAGGTCCCAAGGGTCGGGCTGTTCGCCCGTTAAAGTGGCACATGAGCTGGGTTTAGAACGTCGTGAGACAGTTCGGTCTGTATCCGTCGTGGGCGTTGGAGTATTGAGGAGAGCTATCCCTAGTACGAGAGGACCGGGATGGACCAACCTCTTGTGTACCGGTTGTTCCGCCAGGGGCAGCGCCGGGTAGCGACGTTGGGAAGGGATAACCGCTGAAAGCATCTAAGTGGGAAGCCCACTCCGAGATGAGTACTCCCGGGACATAAGTCCCCGGAAGGGCCGTGAGAGACTATCACGTTGATAGGCGGCAGGTGGAAGCGTGGCAACACGTGTAGCCGAGCCGTACTAATCGCCCGAGAGGCTTGACCGCACCCTCTTCCCTCCCTCAATCCAGCTCGAAGAGCTTGGGTTGAATCCAGGGGAGGACGAAGAAGGACGCATCATCGGACGCTTAGGAATACCATTTCCTGAGGCGCCCAAGAAGTAAACATTGCAGTTCTCAAATCTCTTAAACCCGAATTCTATCGACGCGCAGTCTAGTACTGCGGCTGCGCGTCTAGAGTTTGCTGGTGGTCATAGCGTGAGGGATACACCCGTTCCCATCCCGAACACGGAAGTTAAGCCTCACAGCGCGGATGGTACTGCCGGGGGGACCCGGTGGGAGAGTACGACGCCGCCAGCTTCATACAGGACCCCCTCTCTGCTTCAGGCGGAGAGGGGGTCTTTTGTTGTACCCGCGAGCCGAGCAAGGCACGGCGAGCCGGTCGGAACCACCCAGGCGGTCTACGAGCGCAATAACGCGGCGAGACCAAGGGGAGAGTTCACAGCTATGGCTAGTGCGTCTCCAGCGGTTCTGGAGCGCTCCCGCTCACGCAGTCTTCATGGGAACAGCAGCGGCGTGGTTGGCCGCAGTCGTTGGGATCGCGCTCTCAACCTTCCTGCGCCCGGGCTAGCGGAAACCGCATCCGTACGCCCAAAACGACGATCGTACTCGGCGCTGCTGAAGCACGAACGCGGGTTTTTTCAGCTGCGGCCCGAGTTCTCGTAGGAAAGTCGAGGCCCGAAGTTACCACGCCCTCCGGGGGTCAAGTCGAGCACGTTCCAAAGAGGCCAAATGAGGTCGACGTGACGAGGGTGACCTCCCTCGAGTGGATGGTACACCAGCTCCGATCCCCAGAAGTGCCGAATCTCCCGACCCTGACGGTGGAAGACGTTGCCGATCGTAATCTGCCGACCATCGGATTCGCCAAGGTAGTCGGCCTGGTAGCTGTTCTTCTCCGACGACAGCAGCCGCAACCGCGACCACCCCCTAGATGCCCCGTGTTCATGGAACGTGCGGATATCGTGCTTCGCGACGATCGCGGTACTGATGCTTTGGTCCAGATGCCGAACTTGGCCGTCCAGCCCGTCCAGGATGGACGTGCAACTTGGACAGGCTGACGCCATCGACGGAGCATACATGAAGCTGTACAGAAACAGCGTGTCGTGATCTTCGCCAAACAAGTCCGAAAACCTGGTCTTGGTCACCTGACCGTCTACCAGTTCTTCGAACCCGTAGTCTTCCTTCAACAGGCCACCGGAGGGCAGAGCGCGCCGCTGCTGCGCAACCCGCTCAATGTGGTCGCGTAGCCCCTTTTCGGCCTGCACCAGTTCGTCCCTCGCCCTGCGGTACTCCTCAGACTCGTTAGGGAAACGGAGAGTCATGGGGGCATTTGTTCGAAGGTCTGTGTCGTCTATTTCTGGTTTATCACCCGAGTACCCGACCAGTGGTCACCGAACCGACGCTGCTGCGGGTCCGTGAGCACCTTGACGATCTCGGCGATGCCGAACCCCATCGCGATCAGCCCCACAGGGAGCAATAGAAGCCAGCCGATGATCGGGATGTAGAGAAGTATCGTCATCGCGGCGCCGAATCCGAACATCCAGTTGCGCTTGACCGATGTCGCAATGTCCATGGCCTGGCCGTCGAGCCGGACCGGTCGAATCTCCATGACCTTCTTACCAATGGATCGGCCGTCTGCGAACTCGAGGTCCAGGCCGTCTCGGCACAGCAT
>JABDKH010000377.1 GCA_013002345.1 Rhodothermales bacterium | reverse complement strand
AGGTTTGCGCGAGTCAGAAAAGGCAAGCGAACGTTTCAGGATCAGAACGCCCTTGCCGGTCAGTTTGTAAACTTCGTCGTCCGGGAAGCAGTCGAGGATCTCGAGCTCGTCCGGCCCTGGGTGCATCCGAATGGCTACAAGTTCCACGCAGACTCCGAGCAATTCGACGAAGCCACGAAGATCCGTCAGGTGATCTTTGTCAAACGCTAGCAAGCACTGATCGCTTTCAGCACCGGTGGCCAAATGAAGGGAAAACCTGTCGTCATCGGAATCGCCGGTGGCTCCGGATCGGGAAAGTCGACGGTCCTCGACCGCATCATTGAGTCCTTCGGCAGCAGTCAGATTGCCGTCCTGGATCACGACTCCTACTACTACGACCTGACGCACCTCACTGAGGAGGAGCGCAGAGGCGTCAACTTCGATCATCCGGACGCACTCGATACAGCGCTGATGCGCCGTCATCTCGACGAGTTGCTCGCCGGAGGAACGGCGCAGAAGCCGATCTACGACTTCAACCTGCACACGCGATCCGAGGAGACGACGCCCATCGAGCCACGGCCCGTCGTGATCGTGGAAGGGATTCTCGTGCTGGCCGAAGTCAGCCTCTTCGAACTCATGGATATTCGCATCTTCGTCGACGCGGCAGCCGATGTGAGGCTCATGCGCCGTGTTCGCCGCGACATGGTCGAGAGAGGTCGTTCAATCGATTCCATTCTCGCTCAGTACGAGCGTAGCGTCAGACCCATGCACAACCAGTTCGTGGAGCCGTCAAAGATGCGGGCAGATGTTATCATCCCGCGCGGCGGGCACAACAGCGTCGCGATCGAGATGGTTCTGGCACGAATAGATGCGCTGCTGAAGGCGGCCGATCAAGGAGAGGCCGAGCAGGTCTAGCGCCCGTCAGCGGTGGGCTGCAGGTTCATCAGCGACGCGACGCCGCGAACCACAAGGTGTGGGTCGTTCCGCCCGATCAGCGAGACCTTTGCGATCAGCAGTTCGGACCAGCCACCGGTCACTACGATTTCCGGCTGTGTGTCGAGCTCGTCGATCACGCGTAGCAGCACTCCACGGACCGCATCGACAAACCCGAGCATGATCCCGGTGCCGACCGCCTCGGTCGTCGAGCGTGATATCACCCGCTCGGGCCACGTCAGCTCGACCTCCGGCAACTGAGCTGTGCCCGCGCGCACGGCGCGACGAAGCAACTCAGGCCCGGGCAGGATCGGACCCCCGAGCAGAGACCCGTCGGCAATGACGTCTATCGTTGTCGCTGTCCCTGCGTCAACTACAACAATGGGTGCATCGTCGTGTGCGCTGAGACCCGGCAGGCTGCAGGCTCCTGCGGCAGCCGCGATCCGATCAACGCCCATGGTAGAGGGGGTCTCGTAGGCAAGTGCAAATGGAAGGCGCGATCGGTGGTGCACCTTGAAGACGTCGGCGAGCCCACTACTCATCAGTGCCTTCTCGATAGCGTCGCTGACAGCCGGGACCACACTTGAAATCCCCACGCGCGTGGCTCCGGAATCCATGACGAGATCGGCGACACGACGTGCCACCGCTTCGGAATCAGCGGCACTCGATTCGCGAACCGTCTTCGTCAATTCGCCGGCTTCGAACAGGCCGCACTTGACGGCACTGTTGCCGATGTCCAGTGTACAGATCATGAGGTTCGGTCAGTGTTCTGACCCGCGTCCGAGGTTACCTCGCCGGCATGAAAGGTATGGCGACGTCCGTCATTCAATTCAAGCTCCAGGCCGCCATCCGACGACAAGCCTTCCATCCGGCCGACGACCGGCGGCCAGCCCCCGTGAAAGTAAAGCGTTATGGGCTCGCCCAGTCCTGTCATCCGTTTCACGAATGCCGCACGAAGCATCGATCCATCATCTTCATTCACGGAAAGATAATGGCGGGCGAAATGAGTCATCAGTCTGTTGACGAATTCGTCGCAGGAGACACGCCGTCCGATCTCCAGCATCAGCGAAGTCGAGCGGGCCGCCAGATCCGGCGGAAAATCCTGCTGGTTCACGTTCACTCCGATACCGACTATCACGAAGCCCTGCGCCGTTTCTTCCCCCGCGTACTGTGTCGATTCCAGCAACATTCCGGATACCTTTCGATCGTGTACCAGAACGTCGTTGGGCCACTTGATCGAAGCGTGAAGGCCGGTCAGATCCTGAATCGTGTTCGCGACCGCAACAGCCCCTGCCAGCGTGACAAGTCCGAGGCGATCTGCGGGCAGCTCGGGTCGGAGGATTATTGACAGCAGGACATTCTGGCCAGGTGAAGCGAACCACTCGCGTCCGTACCGGCCGCGTCCTGACGTCTGATGGTCCGCACGGATCACCGTACCTTCGGCTGCACCGGCTTCGGCCATTCGCCGGGCCTCATCATTCGTGGATGTCGTCTCTGGCAGATGAACGATGGTAGTCTCGAACGCGATCACTGGGTTGCCTTCAAATGAAGTGCGAAAACGGTCCGTTATTGAACCGATTGCCGATCCGGGCATAATATATGCTCGTCGCTGTCCACCACGTTGATTCCCTCAGGCAGCCGTCAGTTCAAATGAAGTTTATCCGGATTGCATCCATTGCGGCTATCTGCACGCTTGTGCCGCTGACGGTATCCGGACAGACGATACGGTCTCCGGAGATGAATCTTGAGTTTCATCGTGCAAAGGCGGCCCTGAAGTCAGGCGGCAGCTTGCTTGAAGCGAAGACACGCCTGGATCGGGTTCTGGATGCGGCCCCGACTGATACAGACGCCTACGTACTCCGATCCCGTGTCCAGCTGGCGCTAAAACGGTATCCGGACGCCCTCAGTGACGCCCGGCGCGCGGCGGAGCTGGATTCCGTTAGCGGCGAAGTTCAGTTTGTGCTCTGCCAGGCCGCTCGTGCAGCAGGGGACACCACCGTCGCCCTGCAGGCCCTGCAGAAAGCATCCTCGACCATCGAGGCGGATCCTCTCAAACACATCGTCCTGTCGCGCGAGGCCATGCTCCTCGGTCAGTTCGATACGTCAGAGTCACTCGCACGCGTTGCCGTGGCGCTCGATGGCACCAATCCCGAGGCTCACTACCAGTTGGCCCGTGCGCTGGCACTGGATGGAAAGAAGGACGCGGCTGTCCAGATCCTTAGTCGCGGAATCGACGAGGGACGACTTTCGGCAGACTATGTGTCGCAGGATCCGGTCTTTGATTCGACCGGCATTGGTGCGATGCTGATTTCGGGCGACTAGCCCGGCACTTCATCAGCGAAATCGTACACGTACTCCTGGGTTGTCGTAAAGCGGTGAGTCCTGCGGAGAGGCGGTCGAACCGTTACGTCGATCTTCCTCTTCAAAGGCACGAACCGGCCCATGTCGCCACGCAGCAGCACCACTTCGACCGTAGAACTCTCTTCGTAGACGAGCGCGTCGTCCCGCCTGCTCAGCTCGATTCCGATTACGGCTGAATCCGACCGGGCTACCACCAGCCTCACCCGCCGGATCGGTATTTTTTCAGCAGGAGCGTCTTCAACGGCCTCAATCAGGTAGACTTCGCACGACTCGCCGGCCAGCATCGTGTCCGCCGCACCAGAGTACCTGTAGTATTCGCGATTTCGTACAGATGCGAATGCCGGCTGGACGGGCGCCCACAGTTCAGCCAGGTCCTGACCCTGGTCGGGAATGGAGTCTCCGGAAGTAGCGAACGTCATGAAGCCGGTACTCAGTGTACCCTCCGTGGACATGTCTTCGAGGATACCTCCTTGCGGGCTCATCGCGAACGTCCGCGCCTCAGACGCAAGCATCTGTCCGGCTTCGTCTCTCTCTGTCGTGGTCGTTCGCAGTCGATAGAACAGCGAATCGAGCGACCCGTACGCCGCGGCGGCGGCGCCGTAGTCCAACGACGCAACGGTAGCAAAGACAGCGGTTTCGCGCGTGAAATCAGACTCGGGGGTGGGACGGCCTGGTCTGTCCGCTCGGCATCCCGCCGAAATCATCATGACGAGAGTCATGACGATCGCTGCTCCAGATACCATCGTGACTCTCGCTATCCGAGTAATCGTTTTCGCCTGGCCGTGGTACATATCGTCTTCTGCATGTGTTACGTTGCGGTCTCCCGACCGACAGTTGCGGATTCTAATGCTGTCGAAACGTGGAATTGGTCTGAGGGCATCAGGATTCGGTGCGATGCATATTTGTCGCTGTCGATCCGCAATGCGGTAGCCCAACTCCTTCGAACTTAACTATCTTGCCCGACACGATCATTGATCAAATCGGCCATCTGCACAAATCGGAGTCTGTCATGAGCCAGCAGGGTTACGCGAGCCACCGCAAGTGGGTGCCCCTCTATCATTTCTTTCTGGCACTCCTGGTGCTTGCGATCCTGATCGGATCGGTCGTCAACGTCGTTAAGTCGTCGGGAACTGCCAGCTTCTATAGTGCCACACTGCTTCTCGCCGTTGCAGCTGCGCTCGTACTGGTCTTCTTCTACGTGCGAGCCTTTCCCCTCAAGGCGCAGGACAGGGCGATCAAGGCGGAAGAGAATCTGAGATGCTACGTGCGTACGGGCAAGTTGCTGGATCCGCGACTGACTGTTCGCCAGATCATCGGACTGCGTTTCGCGTCGGACGACGAATACGACGCACTGGCGGAAAAGGCCGTTCAGGAGCAGCTTGGTGAGGGTGACATCAAGAAGTTGATCGCGAACTGGAGGTCGGACGACTATAGGGTGTAGATAGCGCCGGCACGTCTGGTCGCCGTTGGACGGCGGCTGACCGACCTGGAATCTGCCGAAGCCGGTATGGACAACTCCTTCACTCCCGAGCGCGATGCCGCCGTTCGGGCCGCGCGGGCGGCGGCTCTGATCATTCGGGAGCACGCGGGCGTTGTCAGTCGCGACGATATCCGTGAGAAAGGACGGCACGATCTGGTTACGGAGATTGACGAGCAGTCGCAGCGGCTGATCATGCGGCAACTGGCCGATCAGTTTCCCGACTACGGTTTTCTCGCAGAAGAGGACACCGAGGGGGCCCGAGCCGCGGCTTCGCGTCGGTGGATAATCGATCCGATCGACGGGACAACCAACTTCACGCACGGCGTACCTCCGTATGCCGTCAGCATCGCACTGGCGGAAGACGACGAAGTTGTTGTCGGCGTGGTCCTGGAGGTTGTCAGTGGCGAGACCTTCACGGCTGTCCGCGGAGCCGGAGCCTTTCTCGACGGCCGGCCGATGCATGTAAGCACATCGCCCGATCTGTCGGGCAGCTTGATATCAACCGGATTTCCGTATCGGGCGGTAGATCATCTTGATGCGTATCTCGACGTACTAGGCAAGTTCATGTATGGCTGTCAGGGTGTCCGACGCCACGGCAGCGCCGCCATCGATCTCGCCTACCTCGCCGCAGGGCGCTTCGACGGATTCTTCGAGACCGGCCTCATGCCGTGGGATGTGGCTGCGGGCGTCCTCCTGATTCGAGAGGCCGGTGGCCGCGTAACGCAGTTCTCGGGAACGGGAGATCCGGTATTCTCTCGTCAGATTATGGGTTCGAACGGAAGAATCCACGACCAGATGATTGACGTCGTGAAGCCGCTTGCCGCAGTCGTCGACTAACCCCGGCTGACCTGTCGCGACGTGTTGCGCAGGCGCTGGATGGTGACGGCCAACTCCATGCGCTCTAGGGTCCGGATGGAGTTTGAGATCTCGCTCTTTTCGATGACCCGTGCGAGGCGAATGCCTGCAAAGGCGGCAGCGCCCGCGAGCAGCAGGGCCGCGATCGAACGCGGATCGAAAACCTGAACGCCCGAGGACGGTCCGAACAACGAAAGGCTGAAGAAGACGATCGCGATGCCGCCGATTGCCGTCGACAATCGGGGCTGTCCGCTAAGCCCGTACAGCGCGCTCACGACAAGAATCAGGAACGCCCCCGTCAGTTCGGGTCCCATGCTTCCAAAGCCGACAAACGCAAGATGCTGCGCAGCAACGAGTAAGACTACATCGCTCATGCCGTTTATCCACATGAGCACGGCCGGACTGCGCTCCCTGAGGACCGTATGGAAGACGACGCTCGCCGACACGTATCCTCCGAGTACAGGGATGATGACAGGGCGCGAGGGTCCGCCATACGTGATATCGTCCACGCAGAACGCCATCAGCGCCAGGCCTGCCGCCACATGCGCCAGCATGAGGTAGTCATTCAGGCGCCGCTGGGCTGCACCCATGTTGGCGAGAACTACTCCGACCGTAGCACCGTCCAGAGCAGGCAGGCGGTCCGGGCGGGAAATCGCCGGTCTTTCGGGCTGGTCCCGTACTCGCCTCGGGGTATGTAGAGTGATTTTCGTCAAGAAGTCTGGTATTGCCTTTTCTACCCTTTACAACGGACGAAAACGGTGCTTTGGCGCTCTCCTGGTTCGCTGCGCGACACGCCTGAAGTAGACTGCCACGCTGCCGTTTGGTACCTTTGCAAGCCGTTTCGAAGAATGAATTCCGCCCGAGGGGCGAAACCAGCCTATGAGCAGTCCGGGTCACAGTCTATTGCAGGGGAAGACCGGCGTCATTTTCGGTGCTCTCAATGAAAGCAGTCTGGCATGGTTAATCGCCGAATCGGTGTATCGTGAGGGTGGACGGTTCGTTCTCTCCAATGCGCCGGTCGCCCGTAAGCTCGGCGGTATCGACGTCCTTGCGGAAAAGACCGAGGCGGAAGTTATCTGGGCGGATGCGACCAGCGATGAGGATCTCGAAGACCTGTTCAAGAAGACCGCCGAGCTTTTCGGTGGCGTTGATTTCATCGTCCATTCTATCGGAATGGGGATGAACGTTCGGAAGAATCGCGACTACGAGGATCTCAATTACGAGTGGTATCAGAAGACGCTCGAGGTGTCGGCCATAAGTCTTCACCGTATCGTGCATCATGCCATAAAGACCGACGCCCTGCGCGCCAACGGCTCGATCGTGGCACTGACCTATCTCGGCGCGCAGAGAATCTTTTCCAAGTACTCGGAGATGGGTGATGCGAAGGCGCTGCTGGAGAGCATCGCGCGCTCGTTCGGGTATCGCCTGGGCAAACGCGGCATCCGTATCAACACGATCTCCCAGAGTCCAACCCGTACGACGGCCGGCGCAGGCATCGACAGTTTCAACGCGATGTTCGAGTTCGCGGAGCGGATTTCACCGCTCGGTAATGCCGACGCTGCAAGCTGCGCAGACTACACCGTCACTCTTCTCAGCGATCTGACGCGCATGGTGACCATGCAGAACCTCTTCCACGACGGAGGCTTCAGCAGCATGGGAATCTCGGACGAGTTTGTCGATCTCATTGGAGATGCTCTCGGCCGGAGCTAGCGCAGGGTGAAGGTTCACGGGCATGCGAACGAGGAACAACAGCGACCGGCCAATCCGTCTCTTTGTTTCCGACATCGACGGCTGCCTCTCCGAGCCGTACAGTCCTTTTCGACTTGATCTGCTGAATGAACTCGCGACCCTCGCCGAGGGGATTCGCGTGGATTCGCAACCCGTCGGTCGGCCGGCTTTGAGTGTGTGCTCGGGACGTTCCTATCCCTATGTCGAGGCTGTAACTCAGATGCTCAGGCTCGAGACTCCCGTCGTATTCGAGGCGGGCGGTGGGATGTTTGATCCCGTACGGTCGCGCTGGTCGTGGAATCCGCAATTCTCGGCCGGCCTGGAACGCCAGATAGCTGAAATCCGGTCATGGTTGCAGTCCGATGTGATGCCGGGCACGGCCATGGATATCGATCATGCAAAAAAAACGCAGGCGTCGCTCGCCGGACCGATCGTCGACGAGGTCCTCGGTGCGGTACCCCGCGTCGAACAGTTTGTGGGTGAAGAATTTCCAGAACTTCTTGTCGCACATACTGATATTTCGATAGACGTGATTCCGCTCTCATTGAACAAGGCAAGTGGAATCCAGTGGCTCGCCGACACGCTGGGGATCTCTCTGGAGGAGATCGCATTCATCGGGGACACAAATGGGGATGTTCCGGCGTTGGAGATAGTCGGATCGTCGTTTGCGCCATCGAACGCTAAAAAGGCGGCAAGAGATGTCGCACACATCACGACAAATGGCGCGGTAATTGATGGAGTCCTGGAAGCCTATCGGTGGTGTTCCAGTCATAACGACCTGACCAACTGACGCAGTCAGGAGCGATCGACGCGCGGATGTTTCAAGCGCGCAACCGGTTTCACATCTTGAGAAGTCTCTGTTTGATACTGATGTCTCTTGTGGTCGCATCGCCTGCGCTCATGGCGCAGACGCATGTGGGGCCGCAGCCGCAAGGTTGGATCGCAGAGGGAACGTCGGCGGCTATCGGTGGAGCGGCGCCAGACTGGATGACGTCGCCCGAGGAAAACGCCGTCTACTACGCGCTCGAGAGGACGACCGTCTTTGCGACCCCAGATTCGTCCCAGCCTTACGTCGAACTCGACGCAGGCGAGCCGGTCGACATGCTGAGATTCACCCACAGTTGGGCTGAGGTCAAATCGTCGGACGGCGCCCGCGGTTTCGTGAACCGCGATGCGTTGACGAACCTCTGGATACGGATTTCCAAACGGTCCAAGACCGTCTGGATTCATCGCGGTGCCGACGTCGAGGCCACGATCCCGGCCGATATGGCCTACAATTTCTTTCTTGACAAGGAACGCCGTGGCAGCCGCGTGGAGCCCGACCACTGGCGGACACCCGAGGGACTCTACTTTGTCGTTTCAAAGAATGCGCAGAGTCGATTCTACAAGGCGTTTGTGCTGAACTATCCGTCGGCCAACGATGCGCGTGACGGGTTGTCCAGAGGGCTCATTAGCGAGCATCAGTATGCATCGATTCTCCAAGCCGAAGAGCGAAGGACGACGCCTCCGATGGATACGGCTCTGGGTGGCTGGATTGAGATCCACGGAGAAGGAACCGGTGCGCGAACAACCTGGACCCGTGGTTGCGTTGCTATCAAGAACGACGCGATCGATGCGCTGTGGGACACCGTTCGAATTGGCACGCCGGTGCTCATCGAGTCGTAGGACTCCAAAAGCGGCAACACCCGGCCAACTTCCGCTCCGACGCCCGGTCCTCGTACACGTTCATCGCGGATCGTATGATAGAGTCGATCGTGCGCTACCTTGTCCGAATCCGCTTGATCGAATCCTGGGACTTGAATCAGCGTAGCACAGGTACACCAAAACTACCACCATGTCGATGCTACGGAACCTGACATTCATACTGGCTCTGCTCACACTGGCCGGCAGTGCGCTGGCGCAGGACGACCCCGGCATCGCGCGCCTCCCGCCCGAGTTCGGGGATGGCCCTGTTTATGTCGTACCGATGAAAGGCATGATCGACAATGCACTCGCGCGGTATGTGGATCGCGCGGTGAGTGATGCGGAGGCCGACGGTGCCGAGCTGATTGTCTTTGACATCGACACGTTTGGCGGCCTCGTCGACGCGGCAGACAAAATCCGAAAACGTATTCTCGACGCGAAGCCGCCGACGGTGGGCTTCATCAACAAGAACGCTGCGTCTGCCGGCGCGCTCATCTCGTACGCGTGCGACTATATCGTGATGGTACCCGGATCGTCGATCGGCGCGGCGACGGTGGTGGAGGGCGTCGGTGGCGAGGCTGCACCCGACAAATACCAGAGCTACATGCGCGGGCTGATGCGTGCGACCGCTGAGGCGAACAACCGAGATCCGAAAATCGCCGAAGCCATGGTCGATGAGACCATCGAAGTCGCCGGAATCTCAGAGGCCGGGAAGGTGCTTACACTCTCGACGTCCGAAGCTCTCAAACTGCTCGTCGCCGACCTGAGCGTAGACGACCTGGGTCAGTTTTACAAGTCGGTTGGCGTGCTGGAAACGGCCGTCGTAAACCATCATGCGAGTCGCGTCGAGAAACTGCTCCGGTTCTTTGCATCGCCCATCATGCAGTCGATCCTGATGCTCATGATGCTCGGCGGACTCTACTTTGAGCTCCAGACACCTGGTGTCGGTTTTGCCGGTACGATGGCGGCACTCGGCGCTGCAATGTTCTTCGCACCGCACTACATGATGGGACTAGTTGAGAGTTGGGAAATCATCGTATTTGTGCTTGGCGTCGGTCTGCTGCTCGTGGAGGTGTTCATCACTCCGGGTTTCGGAATCGCCGGAGTCAGTGGCGTGCTGATGATCTTCGGGTCGTTGCTGGCGGCTCTGGTTGCCAATGTTGGATTCCAGTTCCCGACCGGAGAAGCGCTCACCTCTGCCGTTACAACCCTGGCCACAACATCGGTGCTCTTCGTCGTGCTTTTGTTTACGATGGGGAAGTACCTGCCTCGATCGGATCGTTTTGGTCAACTTGTACTCGTTCCGCAGTTGTCCCGGAGCGCCGGATTCACATCGGCTGACGCGCACGACGAGCTGGTG
The DNA here is from genome assembly GCA_013002345.1 of Rhodothermales bacterium. Taxonomy (NCBI): domain Bacteria; kingdom Pseudomonadati; phylum Rhodothermota; class Rhodothermia; order Rhodothermales; species Rhodothermales bacterium. The sequence goes on along the minus strand of JABDKH010000377.1, from coordinate 23,342 downwards.
GGTCGCGTAGGGGTCACGATCACACCGCTGCGGCCGTCGGGAACGGCTGAATTTGGCGGTGATCGATTTGACGTCACGTCCGTTTCGGACTTCGTCCCTGCCGGTTCGACGGTGGTCGTGAAGCGGGTCGGCGGAGGCCGCATAGAAGTCCGCGTGAAGCCCGCCACAGATGAAACATCGAACACCTGACCCGTACACGATTCTCCGAGCCCTACCCGGATAGACCTCGCTTTAAGTGGACCTGATGATTCCCATCGCACTCATCCTGATCGGTCTCCTGCTGATCGTGGTTGAGGTGTATCTGGTGCCGGGTTTCAACGTGATCGGAATCCTTGGATTCGTGATGATTGTGGTCGCGGTCGGGTTTGCATTTTCGGAGTCCGGGTGGGTTGGCGGTTTCGCGGCGCTCTCCGGCAGCGCTGTCGCGATTGGCGTGGTCTTCTGGTTCCTGTACGCGTCGGGGGCCTGGGATCGATTCGTGCTCACGACCGAGCTCACCAGAAACTCTGATGATGTCGATGACGAGCGTGAACAGAGGCGGCAATTTCTGGGCAAGAACGGAACGGCGCTGACGCCCCTGCGGCCGGGCGGAGTGGTCGAGATCGCTGGTGTGCGCCTTGAGGTCGCCACCGAAGGTGAGTTTATCGCCGCGGGAAGTCAGGTGCGCGTCGTTGCGATGGACCGCCGCCGCTATTTCGTTCGTCTGGCCTCGGAACCGGTTCAGGCCGAATCAACGCCAGAATCCTGAGTATCGGCTATCTTGGCGGCCGTCGGATCTATTCAAACTGCGCCGTCCCATGCGTAACACGTCACTCTCGGCAGCCCTCTCCGTCGCACTGTTGACCGTCGCTCTTACCGGATGCGGCCCCGGTGATATGTTCACTCCCGGTCCGCCGGATGGATGGATGTCGGATGGCAACCGGTGGTTTCTCGTCGGCGTCGACACAACAGGTTTGTTCAGAAATCTGGAAAGCCTCGAGTCCATGTCGGTCGTGGGAGCCGAACTGACGTATGCGTCCGACATGCAGTTGTCGCGTCGGCGTTCGGTGGCGCTTAAGCAGCTCGCCCGCGCCGTCAAGCTGAGCCTGATCGCCCTGATCCGGAATGAGCCGGCCGTCGTCGACTCTTTGTTCGAGAAACTGGTCGTGCCAAAGCTGAAGGACGCCGACCTGAGCCACGAGCCCGACAAGCTGGTGGAGCGATACAAGAAGGAAGCCTATCGAACGATTGCGCGACATTTCAGGGAGCCCCGTGCGACATTCACGCTCGGCCGTGATATTCCTGTCGATTACCCTGACAGTCTTCGCAAAGCAGGGGTGAGCGGGCGAGTCGAGCTGCAGGTACACATCAACGACAAGGGCGAACCCGATGCAATTGAGAAACTGGGCTCGGTTCACCCGGTTCTCGACGACATTGCGATGGTCGCCACGACTAAGGTTCGCTGGCAACCGGCCTATCTTCTTCGCATCGGGAAGTCGTACCCCATTGCTTCTTGGGCCCGCTTCAACGTCAACTTCCAGACTCAGTAGGCGCCTGCGCGACTACAGGAGCATCCCCGCGATGGTCGCGGTCGTCCACGATGCCAGCGCACCGCCGAACATGGCCTTCAGGCCGACCTTTGCCAGATCCGGCTTACGTGACGGAGCCAGCGCGCTGATGCCTCCGATCTGAATACCGATCGAAGAGAAGTTTGCGAAACCGCACAGGGCGTAAGTCGAGATGATGATGGCCCGCTCGCCGATGACACCGGACTGGATGTAGGTGCCGAGTGCGCCGAACGACACAAACTCGTTGAGCGACAATTTCACGCCGAGAAGATTGCCGACCTCATCCGCATCTTCCCACGGAACGCCCATCAGCCAGGCCAGAGGACGCAGTATGGTCCCGAAAAATGTCTGAAGCGAGCCAGGAAATATCCCCTCGTATTCCTGGGCGATCGGCGACATCGCTGTCGCCGCATACTCGCGTGCAGCGCCTCCGAGCCACCGTCCGTCAACAATGGAGTCCACAAAATTCAGAAACACATCGATCACCGCGATGAGCGCGATGAAGCCCAGCAGCATAGCACCGACATTGACCGCCAGCTTGAGACCATCCGTAATCCCGTTCGATGCGGCCTCGATGGCATTGTCGCCCACTTTGACATCGGGCAGAGTGACATCGCCAGCGGTCTCGGAGTGCTCCAATTCAGGGTAAATGATCTTTCCCAGAACAAGCGCCGCCGGGGCCGACATCACCGTAGCCGCCACAAGGTGCCCCGCGGGTACGCCCATGGCGATATAACCCGCCAGCACACCACCCGCAATTGTGGCAAAGCCACCCACCATGATCGTCAGGAGCTCCGAATTGGTCATCTTCTCGAAGAACGGCCGGATGAGCAGCGGGGCCTCCGTCTGCCCCACGAAGATATTCGCACTGCATGAGAGGGTCTCTGCGCCACTGGTACCAATCGTCCATCGCATAAAGCGGCTGAGCGAATCGATCAGCTTCTGCATGACGCCGAGGTAATACAGGACACCCATGAAGCCACCAAAGAAGATGATGGTCGGCAGCACTTTGAAGGCAAACAGATATCCAAATCCAGGCCAGCCGCCGTCGGGCCCTGGGAAGTAGTACTGCGGATCAGCAAGATTGCCGAACAGAAAGTTGGCCCCGTAATCAGAGAGGTTCAGGAATTCGCCCACCTTCACGCTGAAGGACTGAAAGATGGCCTGGCCATGCAGTCCGCTGGCTACCAGCCACGAAATCCCGGATACGATCAACAGCGCGGCCACGTAACGCCGCGCCGCGCCGAGAAATCCGAAGCGGGCGTTCACCAGAGCGATCACGATGAGGATCAACCATGCGGGTCCAAGCACGGAAACCGGCACGTAGTACAACAGCCCGCCAAGACCCAGAAACGCGCCGACGATCGCAGCCAGCACCAGCGTAGGCTGATCTTCCTGCCGGTCATGCATCTGATACGTAACAATGAGCAGCCCGAGCGCGACCATTCCGATAAAGCTCCAGATATCCTGTCGGAGAATGATGAGGGCCAGAACGAACTGGAGGCCCAGTCCCCAGGCAATAGGTCGGAGTTTTACTTCTTTTCGGTGATACGACATCGCCCAGCCAATCCCCAGAAGAGCAAGAAGACCGAACAGACTGACAATATTCATGAACCATCACCGAGCGTGTGAAACATGGCGACTCCGGATATGGGGTCGGGTGCTGGACTGGCAGCGGCGGGAATATACAACGCCCATATCAGTTGACGGGCTCTTGTGCGGCTCACCGTGAACTCGTCACCAATACAGATTGCCCGGGGGAACAGGAACACGAGCCACTCGATTTATCAGATTTTACTGCGGAAACCACCATGCTCGCACGCTGCCACTGGCGCGGTATTCACCTTCTGGGCGCTCTGATCTTCGGTATGATCGGTGCCGGGTGCTCGGACGATGCGTTCATCGCTGATTTCGACGATAATGATCGCGGCGCCCTGCTTGCCATCCGCTCGGTGGAGATTGTCTCGGAGGCTCGCATCCTCTCCTACGAGCTTCCCATCGGAGTCCGAAGTGCCGTTGATCTCAAGCGGATCGTATATCGGACAGTCGATGCGCAGGGCGAACTGACTGAGGCGAGCGCTCTGCTTGCCGTACCTGTATCAATCACGGACGGTGTAACGCTGGTCAGCTATCAGCACGGAACCATCGTCAAGAAGGACGGGGCGCCCTCGATCGAGGGCAGCGAGAATGCCGAGGCGCTGGTTGCCGTCGCATTTGCAACGGACGGCTACATGGCCGTGATGCCCGACTACCTGGGACTTGGTCTCTCTCCGGGCCTGCATCCGTTTGTGCATGCGCCATCGCTGGGGACCGCGGTTGTCGATGCGCTCCGCGCAGCACGCCACTTCGCTGCACGCGAGGGGATTGATCTCGAAGACCGCGTCTTTCTGCTGGGATATTCAGAAGGCGGTTATGCAACGGCAGCCGCCCAGCAACTCATCGAACGAGAACACGCCGACGAGTTTCGTCTGGCAGGCAGTGCTCCTATGGCTGCGCCGTGGGATCTGTCGGGCTCCATGGTCGACCTGTTCAGATCGGACGCCTCCTATCCGGCACCACACTTTCTGCCGTACACGTTGCTGGCGTACAACGACGTATACGGGTTGGAAGATGATCTTTCGAGGGTGTTCGCAAATCCGTACGACAATATTCTGCCTCCTCTTTTCGACGGCACCCACACGGGCGGCGAGATCGACAACAATCTGCCCGACGTTCCCAGTGCGATTCTCGCTCCGGAATTCGTCGCGGCGTTCGACGCGACGACTCCGTTCCCATGGCGTGATCGATTGGTGGAAAACGATCTGCTTGGCTGGAGTCCCACCACGCGTACCCGCATTTATCACTGTGTGAACGATGATCTGATTCCCGTCGAAAACGCAGAGACGGCGATCGCGTCTTTTCGGCAGCGGGGAGTTCCCGAGTCTGTCGTTGACCTATCGACGGGTGATTTTGGGTCACACGGGGCATGTGCGCCTGTATTTATCCTTCTGGGGAAGTTCTGGATAGACGATATCCGATCGGGCGCGCTCGCGAAGGACAGGCCGTCGGTCAATGAACTGCGGCGACTGAATTGGCGACCTGTCCCGACGGCGCGGTAGGGTCGCGACACGGGACCCGTGGGGCTGTCATCATTCCGTATCTTATCAATCCCACTAACACTTACGCCCGGAAAGGAAGCTCGTCTGTGGTCAGATAGCCTGGACGACCCGAGAGAACGCTAGCTGCGCCAAATGCGAGAATTCCAGTTGACGACGGATCCTGTGACCGCGACTGCCGACGCCCAGGCAGCGAGCCAGATCCTGGACGCCCTCAACGAGGCGCAGCGGTCGGCCGTGGCAGCGACGGACGGCCCGGCGCTGATCGTGGCCGGGCCCGGTTCGGGGAAAACCCGCGTCCTGACGCACAAGGTTGCGTATCTCCTCGCGTCCGGAAAAGCGCAGCCGTGGCAAATCCTCGCCCTGACGTTTACGAACAAGGCGGCTCGCGAAATGAAGCGGCGAATCGAAGATCTCGCCGGCGATGAAGCCCGTGGCATCTGGATGGGCACGTTCCACTCCATCTTCGCCCGCCTCCTGCGCGTCGAAGCCGACAAGATCGGCTACACCTCCGACTACAGCATCTATGATTCGGACGACCAGGAACGCGTACTCCGTGGCCTGATGGAGCAGTATAACATCGACTCCCGGCAGTTCTCGGCGCGAGCGATGCGATCCCTGATCTCGGCGGCCAAGACGAGCATGATTTCCCCGGCGGAATATGCACGCACAGCATCGACCCTGATCCAGGACAAGGCGGCGCAACTGTTTCAACCGTATCAGGAAACGCTGCGTCGGTCTAATGCCCTCGACTTTGACGACCTTCTCCTCAAACCGCTCGATCTCTTCCGCAAGGCGCCGGAGACGCTCGACAAGTATCAGTCGCGCTGGCAGTACATCTATATCGACGAGTACCAGGATACCAATCAAGCGCAGTATCAGCTTGCACAACTCCTCGCCGCTCAGCACCGGAATATCTGCGCTGTTGGCGATGACTCCCAGAGTATCTACGCTTTTCGCGGAGCGGACATCACCAACATTCTCTCGTTCCAGCGCGACTACAAGGACGCCCTTGTTCTGCGCCTCGAGCAGAACTATCGCTCGACACAGAAAATCCTTCGACTCGCCGACTCGATCATCAAGCACAACGAGGACCGACTGGAGAAGTCGCTGTGGACCGAAAACGAAGAGGGCCACGACGTTATCCTGATGGAGGCGATCTCCGAGAGGGACGAGGCACAGAAGATCGAACGCCACATCCGCGATCTCTACGTTCGCGGAATTCGCTACCGCGAGTTTGCCGCGCTCTACCGGACGAATGCACAGAGCCGTTCGATCGAAGACGCGTTGCGCCGCGGAGGCATCCCGTACCGCGTGTTCGGCGGCCTGTCGTTCTATCAACGGAAGGAGATCAAGGACGTCCTCGCGTACCTGCGTCTTGTCGTCAATCCGAACGATACGGCGAGCCTCCGGCGTGTGATCAATTTCCCGACCCGCGGTATTGGTCAGAAGAGCGTCGAGCGAATCGTCGACTTTGCGATCGCTCACGACCTCACCGTGTGGCAGGCCGTTGAGCGGGTGGGGGAGATCGGGCTTGGCGGGCGGGCCGTCAATGCGGTGCAACGCTTTGCCTCCATGATATCGGGTTTTGCGGAACGGATGGAAAGCGTTCCAGCCGACGAACTTGCGGGTGACGTGATTCGTGCCTCAGGTCTCCTTGATGAACTCAAACGGGAGCATACGACCGAGAACCTGATCCGCTGGGAGAATGTCCAGGAATTGGTCAGTGCGGTCGCTGAGTTCGTTTCGAACAACCCGGAGTCCGGTTCGCTGAGCACATTCCTCCAGGAAGTATCGCTCGTCACCGATGCTGATCTCGATACGTCGTCCGGCGACGTCGTAACCCTCATGACGCTTCACGCTTCCAAGGGACTCGAATATCCGGTCGTCTTCATTACGGGCCTCGAAGAGGGCCTCTTTCCTCTCGCGCGGATGTCCGAGGAGCGCAAAGACCTGGAAGAAGAACGCCGACTGTTTTATGTGGGCGTCACACGCGCCGAGAAACGCGTGTTTCTGTCGTATGCTCGAAGCCGCTACCGATTCGGCGATCAGCAATCCAGCATTCGGAGTCGATTCCTTGATGAGATTGATGACGGACTCGTTCGTACCGAGGCTGGAGTAGAATTCAAGGGGCGGACGGACCGATTCGCGGGCCGCTCGTCTGGTCGCATCGAGTACGACGACGTTGACCCACACTACTACCGCCGAAATCTTCGCGGCGATGGTGCGCGCTCGTCGAAGAAGTCGTCGCGGACGCAATCGGACGACAGGAAAGTGGTGTACGACGAAGGCGAGGGCGGAAGTATCGTCCCGGGAGTAACGGTGGAGCACGAAGTGTTCGGCGAAGGGAAGGTTCTTGCTCTCGATGGCGCCGGTCTCCAGGCCAAGGCGACGGTCTTTTTCCCTGAAGTAGGACAGAAGAAACTCGTCCTGCGATTTGCACGCCTCCGACTCATAGAGTAACGCTCATGCGAAAACGGCCCGTGCCCACATTCGTTTGTCTTGTGGCGGCCGTCACGACCGCCGGCGTCGTGGTGAGCTGCGGTCCGGCCGATTCACGGGCGCCCCTCGTCGTGTATTCGCCACACGGGAAGGAGATGCTGTCGCATTACGAGGCAGCCTTCGAAGAGGCGTATCCGGCCATCGATGTTCAGTGGATCGATATGGGCGGACAGAACGCGGAAGACAGGATTCGGACGGAATCTGCAAATCCCCAGGCCAGCGTGTGGTGGGGCGGGGCGGGCATGGCGTTCGACAGGGCCGCTCGAGAGGGATTGCTCGCGCCATACCGACCGTCGTGGGCGAGTTCCGTGTTATCAGACGCTCGTGGTCCGTCCGACCTCTGGTATGGCACGTTCTTCACGCCCGAAGTGATCGCGTACAACAGCGTTGCTCTCGACTCGGCTCGAAGTCCCCGGGGCTGGGACGAACTGCTTGCCGAAAAATGGCGGGGCCGTGTGCTGCTGCGGTATCCGCTGGCGTCCAGTACCATGCGTACCATCTTCGGCGCCATGATCCTCCGTCAACCGACGGTCGAAGACGGCTATCGCTGGCTGGCAAAATTGGATCGCAATGTAAAGACATACACAGCCGATCCAACCCAGCTCTATCTCAAACTCGCGCGTGGAGAAGGCGATGTGACCGTCTGGAATCTGCCGGACATCTTCCTGCAGGCCGACGTAAACGGATATCCCTTCGCCTTTGTCATCCCGGAGCACGGTACTCCCGTTCTCGTAGACGGGATCGCACTGGTTCACAAAGGGCCCAACATAGAGGCCGCGCAACTCTTCTACGAGTTCGTCACGTCCGACAGTGCACTGGTGCACCAGGCCGAAGCGTTCTATCGGATTCCGGTACGCACCGACGTCCCTGCGTCGCGACTACCCGCCTGGGTAGCGGGCTTGAACGTGAACCCGATGAAACTCGACTGGGAGCGCCTTGCGACGGAGGGTCCGACATGGATGCAGTTCTGGGACGAGAACATCAAAGGTCGTGGCTCGGAGTATCTGGCTGAAGTCGGCTCGTAGCTCCTGTCGCCCCGTATCGGCCACCGGACGGCTGAAGGTCGGCACGCCGCCGAAACGAAACCGTCAGAGCTCGCCGAGATATTTGTCCTTCAGCACGTCCATATGGTGTGCCGTGTGCCCCGCAGTGATGAACATGATGGACCGGACGGTGAACTTGCCGCCGCTCGCTGTTCCCCATCTTGAAAGTTCTTCGGCCGTGAAGCTTCTGAACAAGCGGATGTTCGCCTTACGCAAGTTGTACAGCTCTTCCGACAGGCTGTGTAGAATCCTGCGATCAAAGTTAGCCGTCTCCACGTAGCGGTCGTGGTCATATTCCGGAAGCGCGGTCTCGTCATTACGTGCAAATCGAAGAGCTCTGTACCCAAAGATGCGCTCCGAATCACACAGGTGGCCCACCAGTTCCTTGATACTCCACTTGCCCTCCGCGTATCGGAAGCCCGCATCACTCTCGCCGACAGATTGAAGGAGATGCGTCAACGATGCCAGCTGCTGGATCATGTAGTTAACGACGTTCGTCTCGGGCACCAGCTTGATGTACGGCTCGTAGTAGGAGGGGTACTCGTCTTCCTCGGGCCGAACGCTGAAGTGAGGCATCTCGGCGTTGCGGATGTCGGGATTATCCATGGGGCTGCTTGATAGTTCGATTGGATTCCCGCCAAGTAACGATGCGGACGACTTCGGCGCAACGCACTCAGGTCTCGGCGCCGCTCATGAGCACGGATATCGGGCGGAGCGGTTCGATATTCTCAAAGACGATCTTCAGAGTCGCCGTAAACGGCACGGCGAGGATCATGCCCCAGATACCCCAGAGCCAGCCCCAGAAGATGAGCGAAATCAGGATGACCAGGGCACTGAGATTGAGGCTGAAAGCCATCACATTAGGCTCCACGACATTGCCCATGGATATCTGTACGATACCCAGCAGCACAAGGACGAGAACGGGAATCGTGAGTGTCTCGAACTGAAGCAACGAAAGGAAGAAGGGCAGGAGGGTCGAGATCACCGAACCGATGTTCGGGATAAAGTTCAGCAAGAAAGCCAGAAAGCCCCACAGCAATGCGAAGTCAACGCCGAGGGCCCAGAGGATTAGAGAGGTGAGCACGCCTGTCCCCGCGCTAATCATGGATTTGGTGAGCAGATACTGGCGCACCTGGTCGTCAATGTTGCCCAGAATCGCTGCGATGTGCGTCGCCTGATCACTCGGGAACGCCTTGCGAACACGCGATGAGAACTGGCCGCTCTCAGCGAGAATGAACAGCATGAAAAGGATGATCAGAAACGTATAGCTCGCCAGCGTTATGAACGAACCGATTCCGCTCGTGATGGCCGACGTAATAGATGACAGCTGGATCGCATTTCGCCACCAGAATCCCTCTAATGTCACATCGAACCGGGCGGCCAATTCCTGAATCGACAGATTGAGCGACTGAATCGATCGCGTTACCCGGCCCTGGTACTTCGGCAGCTCCTGCGTGAACGTCTCAATGCTTGAATACAGAATTAGCGACAGGAGAAACAGAAGAACAGCGAATGACAGCAGCACAACGAACAACGCAATCACGGTGGGTACGCGTTTGCCCTTGAGATACGTGACGATCGGCTTGAAGATGTTGGACAGCAGCAGCGCAATGGCGAACGGTAGGAGCACCGTCCGGAGTTCGTTCAGAATGACCCCGACCACGAACACAACCACGATGAACAGGAGCACGAGCATGAGCTTCGACGCGGTCACGCCGCCAAAGACCTTCACGTCCTGGTCGTCGATGTTGACTAATTCGTCCATGTTGAGGGAGTCGCTTTTCTGTCTCTTGTTATGTTTCGCATGGATGCAGTGGCCTCGACCGAACCGCTGTTCGGGGCGGGTGTGACTCCTATGATATCGGCCATCAGTTCATACAAGTGAATGCATTCGATGGCCGGCAGCTCGACGCGTGAGCCGAATTCCGGTCCGTGGGCTATCAAGATACCGTGCATGGAGCGCAATTCGTTGTCATAGCCATGCGTTCCTCCCGAATACCATTGCGATTCGAAACGACTCCGACGGCCGATCGACCATCCCTCATCCGCGATGCCGATGATCGGCGCGATGCGGGCATTGCCCGAGAACCTGAATCGCTCCGGTATCTCGGTTCGACGATAGATCTGCAGATGCTCGTGCACTCCATGAAGCCTCGCGTACAGACTATCCACATCCAGATCCTTCGGCCACAGGGCGAGTACAGGCGACCAGTCAACGACCGCTGCATCGTCCTGCTCGAGGTAATCGTCGAGAAAAACGACGCGATCCGGACTGCGACTTGCGATACCGTGATCGGAGACAACGAGAATATTCGTGGACTCCAGCAGATTGCGCTCTCGAAGCCCGTCAAGGAGGTCACCGAGGTAGCCGTCGACCCGAGCGATGACCTCCCCGGTACGCGGGTCGTCAGGACCAAAGTCATGCCCCGCGATGTCGACGTCACTGAAGTACATAGAGACAAACGAAGGTCTTTGCTCTTCTGGCAAATCAAGCCACCCAAGCACTTCTGAGACTCGATCGTTACCGGGTATCGTATCATCGAACTCCTTCCAGTAGGTCGGCTGGATTCCGTCGATGGGACCCTCCGATCCGGGCCAGAAATACGTCGCCGTAATCAAACCCTGCTTCTCCGCAGTCACCCAGATGGGCTCCCCACCCCACCATGCCGGATGGCTCACAGCCTCCCGATCTCGCATGCTGAACCACGCATCTCGATCGGGGTCGTACATGTTATTCGAGATAATTCCGTGCTCGGCCGGATACAGTCCGGTGACAATGGAATAATGGTTCGGAAACGTCTTGGTGGGGAAGACGGGAATCAGCGCTTTGGCCCGAACGCCCGTTTGGGCCAGCGCCGTCAGATTCCGAGGTGCGTAGCGTTCGATGTAGTCCCACCGGAATCCATCGAGTGAGATCAACAAGACGGTGCCGGGGTCGCTGGGCCCGGTTTCGCGGGAGTCCCCGGTTCGCGATAGTCCCGAACAGCCGGCAAGAATCGTCGCGAGCAACACCAGGAGCATCGGGAGGACACTCGCAGTGCGTCGTGGTAAAACCGGTGCCGATCGGAGGTCTGGCACGAGAATTCTGCTCCGTACGATGTCTGGATTAAGTGCGCCTCGATCAGAGGCGCAGGAACGTTCAAAAGGTACTGGCTTCGCAGAACCTCCTCGTCCGATCTCAAACAAGATTTGGGCAATAAAAAAGGCCGGCCACCCCGAGGGGCGACCGGCCGGAGAAGAGCGGTCCGGCATGCTACTCGCGGCCGAACAGGTAATACACGATCAGTCCAAAGACCGGGAAGAAGACGATAACGATTGTCCAGAGGATCTTGTCTCCGGTGGTTCGCCTGTCGCTTCCAAATACCTCGATCAACGCGATGACATCCAGGATGACGACGATGGCACTGCAAATTCCGTATGACCAGAAGTTGCCGAATCGATCGAGAAGATTCGCGCCGCCACATCCAGTGAGAAAGAGGGTGAACAGGACCGCTACGGCCGCTCCGAGTGATCGTTGCAAGGTTTTCATCTTCGACTTCGTCTCCAGTATAATGTCACGTAACAGTGCGGCGTTCACGCCCGGAAAGCCTTTAGTAATGACGATAATCCGTCTGTAAAGTTACACGGCCGCTGCGACTCGCTCCGCCAGCCGGGGAACTGCCGCTTCCGGGCGCCCGTTTGACGCGCCACGACAGCCGACAGCCTCCGCCCTCCAATGCGAATAGGAGATATCGAATTCACAGATCGACCGGTGTTCCTGGCGCCCATGGAGGACGTCAGCGACCCGCCGTTCCGGGTGCTTTGCAAGCGCTTCGGTGCCGATCTGCTCTACACTGAGTTCATCTCGTCGGGCGGCCTGGTGTATGATGCCGCCGGATCACACAAGAAACTCGATTTCGACGACTCCGAGCGACCGCTCGCGATCCAGATATTCGGCGGCGACATCGACCAGGTACGCGAAGCCACTCGGATTGTCGATGCGGTCGGACCCGACATCATCGATATCAACTTCGGCTGTCCCGTCAAGAAGATCGTCTGCAAAGATGGCGGTGCGGGTATCCTGCGGAACCTGCCCAAGATGCGGGCCATCACGGAGGCGGTAGTCGAGGAGACGAGCCTGCCGGTGACCGTCAAGACGCGGCTCGGGTGGGACGACGACAGTATCCGCATCGTAGAAGTCGCAAAGATGCTGGAAAGCATCGGAGTGCAAGCTCTCGCAGTGCACGCTCGGACGCGGTCGCAGATGTATCGGGGCGATGCAAGATGGGAGTGGTTCGGGCGGATACGCGACGAGAGCCGCCTGTCGATTCCGCTCATCGGGAACGGCGATGCAACTACGCCCGAGCGCATCAAGGCGATGTTCGACGAAACGGGAGTCGACGCCGTGATGGTCGGCCGTGGTGCGATTGGTAACCCCTGGATTTTTCGCGACGCGCGTGCCTACCTCGAAACGGGCGAAGTGCCCCCGCCGCCCACCTGGCAGGAGCGCCTGGCCGTCGTTGCCGAGCACCTGCATCTAAAGTGCGGCTGGCTCGGGGAACGGACGGGCGTAATGGAAATGCGTCGCATGTACAGCGGCTACTTCAGGGGATTCCGAAACGCCAGTCGGCTGAGGTCGTTGATCATGGAAGAGACCACGGAGAAAGGAGTGCTCGAAGTCCTGATGAACTTCCCGGAGTGCGACGCCGACGTACGCGTTGCCGTTCCGAAACAACCGGCACCGATCACAGGAACGCGCCGAGCGCGACTTCCTGTAACGAGTTGATCCGGGAGTCAACCGCTCGAACGCGCCGATGTCAGTCGGAGGAGCAGCACGTCGATTGAGTACAATGCGACGCCGGCCATGGCAAACGCAGCCAGTGCAAACAGGGGCCGCCAAATCACAAGCCCGCCGATGCAGCCAAGTACTCCACCTAGATACTTGATGTAGTTGAGCTGCTCGTTTGTCGATCCCTTGATGAGGTTCTCGAGCTGCTGCTCGTCGTAGTTGGACATGTTCGCCACGATCATTCCGTAGACGTCCAGGTTCTCGACGAACCCGAGAACGAGCCGTGTGGCCCACTCTTCAATCTCCTCGGAACGGGCTTCGATCTTCTCCGGAAGCCGGTCCAGGAGGCTGTCCATTTCGTCCAGCGCGGTGTCGAGCGACGACGGTAGTTCACGGATAGCCTGATCAAGGCGCCGCTGGAAATCCTCTTCATTCAGGAAGCGGTATACCTTCAGCGCCAACCCGCCAACTCCCTGACCCACCTCACGTTCGATCTTCTCGACCGTGAATTCAACGATACGCTTCCGGATGTCTTCCGAGGCGACGACCTGATTCAGATAGTCCGTCGTGAGGGTCTTGAGCTCCTCGCGGAAGTCGGGATCCTCGATCACACCGCGGCTGACGGATAAAGCCATCTCCCGATACTTCGGTATGACGTTGGATTCCTCAATCTTTTGCTTGATGATCTCGGCGTTGATCAGCTCTTCCGAGATGGCTTTGGCCAGTCGATAAATCACGCGCTCTCGCTGCGCCGGAATCAGACCCTGGCCGAACACTGGTCGCCGATCACGCGGATTGAAGAGCATCGTGATGGCGAGCCAGTTCGTGAGGAATCCGATGAGCCCGCTGACGGATACGATACGAAGCAGCCCGCCGAGTGCGAGGTCGTAGCCGAACAGTTGCACCGACGTCTCGGGAAAATCCCAGAGGAAGGATATCCCGAACGCGACGCCGAGCAGCCACGGGAACAGTCGGAGGTAGGGTAGAAGCCGCGCATGCGCGCCGACCGCACGCGGGGGCTCCGGCTCCGGCCTTGTTTCGGGAACGCGCTCCGGCAGATGCTTTCGTCCGTACTTCGAGATCAGGCTTCGCAGGTCTCTGACCCGTTCGCGCGTGATCTGCTTGGCTTCCGGGAGCGAGTGCGCCTGCTGGCTTACCCACCGCGTTATTTCGCCACTCTTCTCCGCTCCATCGCGGGCTTCAGGCGTGTCTTCCTTTTCCAACGAGTTACTCATCCGACGATGTAAAGCCCAGCCTGTCTGCGTCCGCGTGCATTCCCGCTATTACACGTGCGATATGCTCATCGAGGTTCACTTCGAGTTCCTCTACGCCCGCATAAACGTCGTCACGGCTGACGGCCGCCGCGAACGCGCGATCCTTCAGCTTCTTCTTGACGGACTTCGGTTTCATCCCCTCCAGGCCCGTCGGACGTACATACGCCACAGCGGTGATGAACCCCGCGAGCTCGTCGACGGCGAAGAGCGCGCGAGCCAGCAGCGTGGTACGTGCCACCCCGGTGTACGACGCGTGACCGAGTATCGCCTCGGTCATCTCCTCGGGATATCCGAGATCCTTCAGCAACGCCACGCCGACGAACGGGTGCTCCTCGGCCGTCGGGTGCTTCTCGTAGTCCATGTCGTGGAGCAGACCGGTCATGCGCCAGAGCTCGACGTCCTGGTCGAAATGCCTGGCATACTCAGCCATTGCGGCCTCGACAGCGTAGGCGTGGCGACGAAGACTCTCACTCTCGGTCCATGAGTGAAAGAGTTCGAGTGCCTGTTCGTAATTCGGCATCGGTGAACCTGCTAGAAGAGATCGACGAGTTTCAACTCCCTCAAATAGCGCCGTGGATGCGCTCTGAAGTCGGCAAGCAGTTCGTTCAAGTTGCGGGCTACGGAGTCGAGCTGGACGTAGAGCCCGGGATCGTTAATAAGCAAGCCAAGGGTGCCGTCACCATTCTCGATCTTGGCTGTCACCCGGTCGAGTCGTCCGGTCGTTCCTTCCAGCGATTGCATCATGCTCTTCAGCGACGCGAGGGACGCGCGAAGATCGGCAACGGCAATAGCCAACGAGTCCTCGTCACCACCAACGGCATCACTTACACTGCCCGTTATCTGCTCAAGATTGGTCAGGATGCGGCTCAGGTTGTCGCTCTCGCCCTTCATGGTTTGCTCCAGCGTGTACGCCGTGCCGCTCAGCGCCGACAGAGTCCGACGAAGGTCGGAGGCGGGATCGTTCAGCATGCCTGACACGGACGTCATCGTCTCGTTCAGACCTGTGAGAACGCTGTCCGTCTTGTCGGCGAGCCCGGGCGCGCGTGACGCCAGATCCGCAAACAGGTCACTGCCATCGGGATTGCTGCGGACACGCCCGTCGGGAGGAATCGCGGGGTTTTCGTTCGGGCCCCGTTGAAGCTCCACTCGAACGCCGCCGAGTGCGTCGATGCCTGTGATATCTATCGAGCTTCCTCGCGGGAGTGGAATGCTGCTGCTGATCTTGAAATCGATGTGGACGCTGTCTATCGCCGCACGGTATTCAACGTTGCTAACGGAGCCGACTTTCACACCATTCATTCGAACGGTATTCCCCGATATCAATCCCTTCGCGTCGTCAACCACCGAGTAATAGCTGCTTGTGCCGCTCAAGAGTGGCACGTCCTGCAAGTAGCGGTATCCGAGCATGAATATCACGGCCGACGCTACAATCGCCAGCCCCACCTTCAATTCGCTTGCAAATCTCACGTCAGTCGATCTTTATGGTGTTTGGTCTCCCGATCTGATACTCGTTCGCTTTGACGAACTGGCACAAGATGCGATCATCCGACCTGTGCAACTCGTCAATCGTCCCGACCCAGTGTATCGTCCCGTCATGAACCAGCGCGGCCCGATCGGCCACGTCCAGAACAGAATGCATGTCGTGCGTAACCACGATGCTTGTAACCTTAAGGCGGTCTGCAAGGTCGGTGATGAGCTGGTCGATCTTGTTCGATGTCTCCGGATCCAGTCCGCTCGTCGGCTCATCATAGAGAATGTAACGCGGACGCAGCGACACCGCTCTGGCAAGTGCCACGCGCTTCCGCATTCCGCCCGATAGCTCATCCGGGTATTTGTCACCGACTTCCGGAAGCTCAACCATGTCGAGACAGGCCTGAACTTCCGTCTGAATATCTGCTTCAGACATGACCGTGAATGTGCGTAGCGGAAAGGCCACGTTGTCGAATGAGTCCATGGAGTCGAACAGCGCGCCGCCCTGGAACAGCACTCCAAACTGGCGCCGAACCTTGCGCAGCTCTTCGTACGAGATCTGGTTGATGTCCGTCCCGTCAATGAGCACGCGGCCCGAATCAGGTCGAAGCAAACCGATCAGGTGCTTCATCAGTACGCTTTTGCCGGATCCGCTCCGCCCGATGATGGCCAGTGTCTCTCCCTCCTCGACGGTAAGAGACACGTTCTTCAACACCGGAACGGAATCGAAGCTCTTGTTGATGTTCTCGACCTGGATCATGCGTATCGGGCTACAACAAGAGCGCTGCGAGTAGAAGATCTGCCAACAGGATGTACACGCAGCTGGTCACGGCCGCCTGCGTAGTAGATCGTCCGACACCCTCGGCGCCACCGTCGGTGAAGTACCCTTTGTAGCACGGGATGGCCGTAATAATGAATCCAAAAACCACCGACTTGATCAGGCCAAAAATGGGATCGAACGGCTTGAAGAATTCCCGTGCCCCGTCAATAAACTCGCCGACGGGAACAGCACCGGTAATGGTACCGACGTAGGCGCCGCCACCCACGCCGACGAAGCATGCGACGACGTAGAGCATGGGAAACATAACCACGCCGGCTATCACGCGCGGCACGATGAGGTAGCCGATGCTGTTGAGGCCCATGGCCTCGAGCGCATCAATCTGCTCGGTGACGCGCATGGTGCCGAGCTCTGCTGCAATGCGTGCTCCCACTCGACCGGCCAGGAGAAAGCCCGTCACCACCGCACCAAGCTCCAGAATCAACGACGGGACGACGACCGCTCCGATCACGCTCTTAGGGATGAGCGGCGACACGAGCTGATATGCTGTCTGAACAGTGGTGACTGCACCCGAGAACAGCGCCGCGAGGGCGACGATCGGAATCGAGTCGATGCCAATCTTCACCATCTGATTGAAGATGTTCTTCCGATAGAACCGGAATTCACCGACAGATGAGAAGGCCTTCACCAGCAAGAGCGTAAATTTGCCCAGTGCAGCGGCCGGGTGCAGCACCCTTGAAACGAGTTCGGTCATTTCCGTGTGTGACCGTGTTTGATGTGCAGTCTGTGCAGGAGAAGTGTCAATACGTGACCGAATGGGGGCATGGCAAAATGACGGCGCAGGTTATTAGTTCCGCGCCCGCGTCAGCACTTCCGCGAGCCGCGATGGCGTCCCCAACGAAATGGCATGCAACTATATTTCGCTAAATGTACAGCCTGACCGGTTGCGATTTTTCGCGAAATCAGCAGGTTTTAGATAAAAACGCAGTAACGAAATGGCCCGTGCGAAAAGTCGATACGTCTGTCAGGTCTGCGGTAACGAATCCGCCAAGTGGGTCGGGCAATGCGCCGGCTGCGGCGGCTGGAACACGCTCGCTGAAGAATTGGCGCCGTCGGCATCCCGGTCGCCCCTCGGACCGGCCGCCAGCGGTGTCCTTTCATCGATAACTCCCACGAGATTGTCGGACGTCTCGCTCGATACCGAGACCCGCGTGAAGACCGGCATAGAAGAGTTCGACCGGGTTCTGGGAGGGGGGATCGTTCCGGGATCTCTCATTCTGCTCGCCGGCGACCCGGGCATTGGCAAGAGCACTCTGATGACCGTCCTCGGTACGCACCTCGTCGACACCACGATTCTGTACGTGACCGGAGAGGAGTCGCTCCGGCAGGTGAAGCTCAGAGCCGACCGGCTCGGTATCGATTCGCGTAACACGCACGTTCTCGCTCAGACAAATGTCGAAGTCATCGCAGCTGCCGTGCAGGACCTCGTACCAGGTATCCTGGTCGTCGATTCAATCCAGACCATCTACCGGCCCGACCTGCAAAGCGCGCCGGGTTCGGTAAGTCAGGTACGGGAGAGTGCTGCAACGCTGTTGCACGTAGCGAAGAATCTGGAGATCCCCACGTTTCTGATCGGCCACGTGACGAAGTCGGGGGCCATCGCGGGACCACGGGTGTTGGAGCATATGGTGGATACCGTGCTGCACCTCGAAGGAGATCGGCATAACTCGTTTCGTGTTCTGCGTGCCGTCAAGAATCGCTTTGGCTCGACGAACGAGATCGGGATATTCGAGATGCTGTCGTCCGGACTCCGGGAAGTGGACAATCCCAGTGAGATGTTTCTCGCGGAACGCGGTACCGATGTAAGCGGCTCCGCTGTCGTCTGCTCGCTGGAGGGCACGCGGCCGATACTGGTCGAGATTCAGGCCCTGGTCACCGAGACGTCGTACGCGACACCGCAACGTACGGCGACCGGATTCGATGCGCGCCGGCTGCAAATGCTACTGGCTGTTCTCGAAAAGCGCGAGGGGCTGCGTCTCGCGTCATACGATGTGTTCGTCAATGTCGCCGGCGGCGTCAGACTTGAGGAGCCGGCCGTCGATCTGGGAGTTGCTGTCGCCGTTGCTACTTCTTTCCGCGACGTACCCGTCGGCAATCGATCGTTCTTCGTGGGAGAAATTGGACTCGGAGGCGAAATCCGTTCGGTGAGTCGAATTCCCCTGCGGCTGAAGGAAGCACGCAAGCTGGGCTTCAACCACGCATTCATCCCCGCCGGTAACATGTCCGGGCTGAAATCAGGCGATGATCTTGAAATAACGCCGGTCGATTCGGTCTCGCGGCTTCTGGATCTCGTGTTTTGAGCCTTTATTGAGCCAACGTGACACTATCGGTCGCTCGATTCGTAGATCCGCTCTTATTCGCGATGGGGCACGCAATAATGCCCGACGGTGAGCGTTATCTCCCTGCCCGAAGCGGTAAATGTGCCGATTGCGGGCAATGGACAGACTGATGGTCAGCAGAAAACGGGATGCATCCATCTGACGAAAGTCTGGTTACTGATTATCTCGAAAACGGGGACGAGCGGGCCTTTCGCCAACTCGTTGAGAGGCATCAGGAACGGGTATTCGGTTACCTGATGGGTATGGTGCGCGATCGAAGCGTGGCGAATGACCTTTTTCAGGAAACGTACCTGAGGGTCATCAGTGCGCTGCAGCGAAGGCGCGGCTCGTATGACCAGCAGGGCAGATGGATAGGATGGGTTATGAGAATCGCGAGGAACGCAGCACTGGATCACCTGCGGTCAAGGAAGAAGTGGACCGACGTGGAGTCCAGCACCGAAGACGACGACTCGTCGTTCTGGGATCGACTGGCCGATGCCGAACCCGGCGCCGACGATCAGTTGCATCTCGCGGAGCAGGGGGAAATGCTGGAGGCGTGCATCGAGCGTCTTTCGCCGGAACAGAGGGAGGTCTTGCTGCTTCGTCACGACGCTGAACTCACGTTCCGCGAAATCGCGCAGCTGACCGACTGTTCCATCAACACTGCGCTGGGGCGGATGCGCTACGCACTCCTGAACCTTCGCAAAATGATGTCTGAGTCAAACACGAAACGATTGGCTGATCTCGCATGAAGATCACCACGGATGAACAATAGCGAGCTGTGCTTATGGACACTCGGTTACAAATAGTAGAGCGCCTTTACCAGGAGGAGGACGTCAACCACGTGCCGCGCCCAAGTGAATCGGACGCGGGCGATAGCCCGTCGCCGGAATTCCAGGCGATGAGTCTGGCCAAGTTCTGGATGGACCACCGGAGTCGTCAACGGCCGGATGCAGCGGTTGTCGATCGAATCGTCGAGGCAGCGGGTGCCGCCAGCCGTGGCGAAATGCCGGGAGTCGTGCGGGTCGATCGGTCACCGCTCAGGCTGCTCACTTCGCCACGTTTTCGCATGGCCGTTGCCGCTACCCTCGTGGTCGCGATCGCAGGAATCGGAGTCTGGCGCGCCGTGCTGACCCCGTCGAACCCTGCGGATACGGCTGTAAGCACTGAGTCTGGTATGGACAAGATGGACGAGGACGGCGCGATGTACGAGGCTCTGGCGGAACGGGAAGAGGCCCCGGCCGAACGAAAAAGCGTGGCTCCCGCCTTCGCCGATGCGTTTCGAGTCGGAGATGAGGTAGCGCGCCGTGATTCCCCGGACGACTCGTCCATGCGAGCAGGTCGCATGAACGCACCGGCTCCGGCCGTCATTGCGGCGACAGCAACCGATTGGGACGAGAGCGACGAGCTCATCCGCCTGAGGCAGCGGATCGACCTGCTGCAGTCTCGACAGGCCGGCGAAGAGTGGGACAAACCCGTCGTTCCCCTGGAAATGATGCCAACCGGCGGCCGGCTTGATGGCGTTTATCAGGCAGGATCATCAGGTAATTAGATGGACGTGTATCAACAGTCACCCACACACCAACAACGACTACAAACACGTTTTCGAGGAAGTGAGATGAACAGGAAATCAATGGCAAGCATGGCAGTGGTCGTGTGCCTGGGGATCGCCTTGATGGTGCCGTTCGATACACTCGCGCAGAGTATGCGAACGCTCGAGATTCGCGACGGCGTGGTTCGGATCGACGGGAAGGAGGTACCGAAGAATAGCCTGCCAGAGAGCCTGGAAACGAAAGATATCAGCCTGAATTTCGCGTGGGCCGGCATAAGCGAGCCGGTCATCGAGATCGACGGCCGGTATTACATGCTCGATGCGGATGGGCTGCACGAAGCGGAGGGCAATGTCGCTGTCGATGGTGCACGTGCGCAGTTCTTCGACGCGCTGGGCTCCGTTGAAGAAGGGACCTGGTATAGCTCCGGAATGGCAGACCCGGCGACGCGCCGTCAGATGGAAGCGCTTCAAGGTCAGGCCCGGGAGATGAACGAGATCAGCAAGCAACTAGAACGAAGACGCGCGAAGGACACCGATCAGCTCGCGGATGAGATTCGCAAGCAGGCCGAGATGTCGGCGGCAATGGCGGCCGAACTCCCGAGACTGAATGTCGCCACATACTGGGAGGCCGTCCGTCAGAACGACGAAGGACTGTACAAGCAACTGGTGGACGAGTGGAACCTCGAGTCCGAGATACAGGCGCTGTCGGCTGAGGTCCGGAGCAAGGAAAAAGGGCAGGTGCGCGACGAACTGGTTGCTCAGCTAAGAGCCCGGCTCGGGCAGGCTTTCGAACTCAAGCAGGACAACCGCCGACGGGAAGTCGATCAGTTGGAAAGTGAGCTGGAGACCTTGCAGACCAGGCTGAAAGAACGCGAGTCGCTACGCGACAAGATTATAGACCGGCGGCTGCGCGAGCTCATAGGTAAGTAGGAGGTCACTCGGTGCGCTGCCATCGTCACCAATCGAGAGATTTCTGAACAAAACGAAAATGAAACCAGAGAGGATTCAAGCGATGAACAAATTCGGTTACAAGTTAGGCCTGCTACTCAGCGGGCTCCTCATCCTTGCGGCGGGTCTTTCCCCCGCATTCGCCCAGGACGACGACAAGAAAGTCGTCAAGAAGGAAGTCAAGGTCATGGTAGACGATGACGGGAATGTGACCGTCAACGGCAAGCCCGTGAAGGACGGTGACATCGAGCTGCCCGACGGAACCCGCATGATTGTCGATGAAGAGGGTGGACGCGTCATGATCATTGAGGAAGACGACGGCGATGGCCGCAAGAAGATTATCCGTCGGCGCATGCACGCACCAGACGGGGACGACAAGGAAGCAAACGTCTTCATACGGCGAATGGGTGATGCGCCTCATGAAGTAATGGAGTGGCATTCCGAGGGCGATATGATGGATCATGCCCGTCAGATGCGTTTTCGGTCCATGGCGCCGCTGTTCATCGACGAGGATTTCGAATTCGATTTCGACTTCGATCATGCCAATCCCGAAATCATGAAGATGGAAGCGGAGACGCGCCAGATTGCACGAAAGCTCTCGAAAGCAGATGGGGCTGAGAAGAAGGAGATGGAGCAGAAGCTCTCACAGCGCCTGGGTGATATCTTCGACAAGAAGCTGGAGGTGCGCCAGAAGAGGATTGAGAAGCTGGAGCAGCGACTCCAGAAGGAAACGACTGTACTCAACGAGCGACGGTCCGCCCGGAAGCAGATCATCGACCGCCGAAAGGCGGAACTGTTGGACGACGACAAGCTCGAGTGGTAGCCGGGCTCTGCAATCTTGAAGCAGCGAACCCCCGTCCCGGCCGGACGGGGGTTTGTTGTATGCGTGCCCCCGGCCTATTTTTGGCCCCCTGCGCCTCGCGTCGTGCGGCAATCGGCGGCCTTAAGCGGTTTAAGCGGTATGTGCGCAGCGGCGATATTCTTCGTACCCGCGTTGCGGACCAATAATTGCTTCTTCAGAAGCATCTAGCGTCCCACGCTGTGTATGCGCAACCGGCCCCTTTCTCTGTGTCCATGAGATTCGATCGAGGAATATTAGTCCTTGTAGCGGCATTTCTTGCTGCTCTGGTGCCATTGGCTGTACCGCTGTCGGCACAGGCCTCCGATGTGCCGACGGTAAATCGCGTTTCCGTCGTCGCGACCAATAGTGGCGACGGTTTTGTCATTCGACTGCATTCGTCAGACTACATCCACGCGTATTCGGCCGCTCGCAACACAGAGGGGTCCAAGTACGAGATGATCCTTTTCAATGCTGATCTGGCGAAGCCGTACAAGCATGATAAACCCAGCGGACCACTCGTCGCATACTTCTTCGAGCCCGGCGCAGAACATCTTACGTTCAAGTTCGAGCTCGAATCGAGCATCGCCTACAAAGTCAGCGCATATCGTGATCGCGACAGCAACGATCTGTTGATAGGCCTGATCTATGATCCGGACGCTACGCCGGTCGCTCCGGTCGCGAACACACGCAAGGATCCACCGACGAATGGTCCGTCCGTCGCAGCACGCGACAGGTGGAAACTCGATACGATCGTCATTGACCCCGGGCACGGGGGCAAGGACTCGGGTGCCAGCGCGTACGGAATTCGTGAGAAGGACGTTGCCCTGAACGTGGCCAAGAAACTCGGTGCTTTACTCGAAGAGAACCTCGGCGTCCGCGTCGTATACACGCGGCCGGACGATCGTTTCATCGAACTCAAGCGACGCGGCAAGATTGCGAACGAGGCCGGTGGAAAGCTGTTCGTTTCGATTCATGCGAATGCGCAGCGACGTGGACGGACTGCGAAGGGGACGGAAACGTATTTCCTCGGCCTGCACAAATCGAAAGCTGCTCAGGATGTCATGAATCGTGAGAACAGCGTAGTCTCACTGGAAGAGAACGCAGAGCAATACGCCGCTTTCAAAGAGGAAGCATTGATTCGGCAGA
>JABDKH010000376.1 GCA_013002345.1 Rhodothermales bacterium | reverse complement strand
TCACGGAGCGGTTTCAGGGCTCGCGGAGCCCGACCGACGCAGATACTCCAGCAGGGCTCGAGCATCTGCCATGGTGATATTCTGATTTGGCATCATGGTCATGTACTCGGCGAGGAGTTGTCTCGCTTCGGGGTGTGTTTTGATCATCTCGTCGGGGTTGACGATCATATTCACGATGTAGGCCGGACTCCTTCGCAGGGTGATTTCCCGGAGGGCGGGTCCCACATACCGTTCGTCAAGTTTGTGACAGGCCGCACACTTTGTGTTGAATAATGCGGCGCCGGAGTCGGCGAGTGCTTCGTCGATCGATGTCAGGGTCATCACCTCTGTTACCGGCCCGATACCGTGCTCGAGCTGAAACGCAGTGAGATCGCTGCCGGGCGCTGCTGCCGAAGACGATTCCGTCTCCTTGCCTCCGCACGCTCCGATGAAGACGAGGAGCGCAAGGCACATCGCCGAATAGATGGTGGTTCCAAAAGATGTCATTATCCGCCAGGAGTTGTGTTTAAGATGATGTCATGGACGTTTGGGTCGCGCTCAATGTCAAGGAGTCAAGCTGAAGGCTTTCATTGACGTCTGCGATCGTCGTTTCGTCGAAGAGGTCGCCGCACCGGTCACGGGCGGCCTTCCACCGACGGCAAAACGTGCAGGGATTTTCGGCCGAGCATTCCGCGATCGCGATGGGACACTGGTCCGGGTGCGGAATACCTTCCACGGCCACGATGATCTCGCGCAACGTGATGTTCTCCGGTGGGCGAGTGAGGGCGATGCCCCCCAAAGGTCCTCGATGCGATCGGGTAATCCCGGCCCTCGTAAGGTCCTGTAGTACTTTCGGTAGATAGTGCTGCGAAATGTCGAGGCGTGTACTGATCTCTCGTACCGAGATGTACGCCGAACCGGGCTGTGAGGCCATGAACAGCGCCGCACGAATGCCGTACAGACTACGCTTCGAAAGCAGCATCTCTGATAAATAAAGGGTTTCAGACTCTTTTATCTGATTTTACTGCAAAAGGAGGTCCGCAGCAACCTGCAATGGTCGGCTCCCCGAACTCTTCACAATTCGGACCAAATTGTCTTTAATACAGCGAGAGCCTCAGGAATTGCTTGCGCCGCCGATTCTGATACCACCCGCGACAATCTGGCTTGCCGTCTCGGCCAGGGTAGTGGATTCAAGCAGATTGCTCAGGCGATCGCGCTCCCTGGACCACTCGACGTGCAGCGGACAGGGGACCTCGTCGCCGCAGCCGGGCAATCCGAGCACGCAGGCACAGAACAGATCGTCTCCGTCCAGTGCCACGACGATATCCTTGAGGGAAATGCTACCGGGCGACCGGGCAAGTCGCACGCCGCCTTTCGGACCGCGAAAAGACTCCACAAGCAGCGCGCCATTAAGTTGCTGCAGAATCTTGGTCAGAAAATGAAAGGGGACTTCGAGGTCGTCGCTGACCCTGCGGATCGGGACATATCCGTCACCCTCATGCTGGGCGATGTAAATCGCGGCTCGCAGACCGTACTCGCAGCCCCTCGACAACAACATACTGGTATCCGGATATCAGACTCTGACATCTGGATATGGACTTGGAGGCCGAGAGTTCCGCGAGGCTGTTCTCATTGCCGGCCGTCTCTTGCCGGCGGCGGCGTGACTCCACGGATCTCGCCAACGGCACACGCGACAGCTAAACTGTCGCACCTATCGCCCGTTGCTCGGCACGCCCTCGTGCGCCTCCGGCTTCCAGGAGAGGATGTAGTCGCTGTCCTCATTTGCGACTGCGGCCCGCGTGAGTTTCAACGGCTTGAAGGTGTCTACCATCACCGCCAACTCTTCCGTACCCTCCTTGCCAATCGAGGCTTCAACGGTGCCCGGATGCGGTCCGTGCGGAATACCACCAGGGTGAAGCGTAAAGGAGCCGCGGCCAACTCCCTTTCGACTCATGAAGTCCCCATCGACGTAGTACAACACCTCGTCGGAGTCGATGTTTGAGTGACTATACGGCGCCGGAATAGACAGCGGGTGATAGTCGTACTTGCGAGGCACAAAAGAACAGATCACAAAATTGCGCGCCGCAAACGTCTGGTGAACCGGTGGGGGCTGGTGAAGACGCCCCGTTATCGGTTCGAAATCATGAATCGAAAACGCATACGGGTACATGTAGCCGTCCCACCCCACGAGGTCGAACGGATGATATCGATAGAACAGACGATGATAGAAACCGTGCTTGGCGATTCTGATCTCGAATTCGCCTTGCTCGTCGTGGGTGACGAGCTCGGTCGGTGGTCGAATGTCTCGCTCGCAAAACGGACTGTGCTCCAGCAGTTGTCCAAACTCGTTTCGATATCGCCTTGGAGTCCGGACCTCTGAGAAGCTCTCAATCACGAGAAGACGCGGAGTCGTCGTTCCCTCAAATGTCCATTTGTGGGTCACCGTGCGAGGCACATGGACGTAGTCGCCCGGCTTGAATTCCAGAACTCCAAACGGGCTTTCCAGAATACCCTCACCTTCGTGCACAAACACGACTTCGTCGGCAACGGCGTTCTTGTAGAAATAACCGGTCGGCTCCGTCGGACTGCAAAGAGCAAGTCGAACGTCCGCGTTGCCCATCACGTAGGTTCTGCTGTCCAACCAGTCGCCCCTGGACTCGATCTTGTCACCGAGGATGTGTCTGTGGTGAATAAAGGCGTCGTCGACATACTCGACCGGGTTGGGGATCGATGGCTCGACGCGCTCCACGACGGTAGGCGGGTGGACGTGGTACGCTATGGAAGAAATACCACTGAACCCCTCGGCGCCGATGACCTCCTCACTGTAGAGAGACCCGTCCGGGCGGCGAAACTGCGTGTGACGCTTGGGGGGCAGTTGACCCAACCTGAAGTAGTGTGGCATGGATTTACCTCGTGGAGTGCTGCATCGATCTACAGTGTTCCGCGCAGTGCCTGCTCGCGCTCGATAGACTCGAACAACGCCTTGAAATTTCCTTTTCCGAAAGATCTCGCGCCCTTTCGCTGGATGATTTCGTAGAAGACCGTAGGACGATCCTGCACTGGTCGCGTAAATATCTGCAGCAGGTATCCTTCGTCGTCGCGGTCAACGAGAATCCCGAGCTCCTTCAGTGAATCGATATCCTCGTCGATCTTGCCGACTCTGTCCTGCAGTTCATCATAGTACGTTGTGGGCACATACAGGAACTCGACACCGCGGCTGCGCAGTTGCTTGACCGCACTCAGAATGTCGTTCGTGGCCATCGCGACGTGCTGGACGCCCGCATCGCGATAGAAGTCGAGATACTCTTCGATCTGACTCTTCTTGCGACCCGCAGCCGGCTCGTTGATAGGGAATTTGATGCGCTCGTTTCCGTTCGACATCACCTTCGACATCAGTGCGGTGTAGTCGGTTGAGATGTCCTTGTCGTCAAATGACACAAGCTGCTTGAACCCCATCGCAGTCGCGTAGAAATCGACGAACTTGTTCATGTCACCGAGCGCGACGTTGCCCACACAGTGGTCGACGTACTCAAGGCCAACAGGGTGCGTCTCCCAGTGTGGATTCGACCATTCTCTGAAGCCCGGCATGAACAGCCCGTTGTACTTGTGCCGTTCAACGAAAGTATGAATGGTATCGCCGTAGGTCGCGATCGAAGCCAGCACGACCTCTCCGTCGTCGTCTTTCAGAGTCCTCGGTTCGGAAATCGCTTTCGCTCCTCGTCGCGTGGTCTCCTCGAAGGACCTGGCAGCGTCGTCCACCCACAGTGCAATGTCCCGGATACCGTCACCGTGCTTCTTGACGTGCTCCGCGACGAAACTGTCGGGAACGAGAGATCCCGTGAGAACGAATCGAATTTTTCCCTGCTTGAGGAGGAAGCTGGTTTTTTCGCGACTGCCGGTCTCCAGGCCTCGATATCCGATGATGTCGAACCCGAAAGCGGTGTGGTAAAAGTGTGCGGCCTGCCGGGCATTCCCGACGTAGAACTCGACATAGTCGGTTCCATTGATCGGGAGGAAATCGTCCTTCTCCCGGCTCAGAGCGGGGTTGAGCGTTGATGGTTCAGACATGGCGGGTCAATTCTCGTGAGACAATGAGCGGAAGCAAGAGGGCACTCCTCAGGCCCAGACAGGTGACGGATGCACCAAAATTAGACTTGAGTACAAGAAGCGCGTTCCCTGACTTCGCGGACCGTTAACTTGAAACGAAGATACGATAGTTCACAAGCCATACCGATAAAGATGGACAAATGGAAGATCCTGAGCAGCCAGTATCTCCTGCGCCGCAAATGGATGGACGTAAGGGAGGACCGCGTGCAGCTTCCGACCGGCGTCATCATTGATGAGTTTCATGTGCTGGAGTATCCCGACTGGGTCTGCGTGCTCCCGTTTACGGACGATGAAGAGGTTGTTCTGGTCCAACAATACCGGCACGGTGTTGAGCGGGTATGCGTGGAGTTTCCCGCAGGCGTGGTCGAGCCCGGGGAAGATGTCATGGAGGCCGCAAAGAGGGAACTGATGGAAGAAACCGGCTACGAGGCGACTGACTGGGAGTATCTGGGAGATTGCGCGCCGGAGCCCAGTCGTCATTCAAACCGTGCGCACATGGTCGTGGCCCGGGGGGCCGTACGCGCGCGTGCACCACGACCCGACGAGAACGAAGTTATTTCTGTTCTCACGCTTCCTGTCACGGAGCTGCGTCAACTGATTGCCAGTGACGAGTTTGTACACGGCGTCCACCACGCCGCCCTGTTGCTGGCCTTTCTCAATGGCGCCATAACGCTGTAGACCGGCGGCTACCGGCGGCATGAGTCCGCGCAACAACGGGTCGAATCCTACGTTCCTGTATCTGGTCCATGTCCGTGATCGCGACGCCGCCCATGCGCATTATTGCCACCTCGTTCTTACTGGTAGGATCTGTTCTTCTGGTCTCGTGTACGGAGCATAATCCGTACGTGGTGTCGGAGCTGTCTCTGGAGCGGCTGGGTTGGGACACGGTTCGGGTCGACGTGCGGTTTGCCAGGGTGAACGCATGGGGCAAAGTCGATTCGGTCGAGCGACCGGTTACGACCCTCAACTTGTTCAACGCGACGTTCGACACGCTGTACAGCGGGCCGGAGTTGATTCTTCCGGTTCCCGACCGAGCTCTAGCCAGTGAGGAGCCCGTTCTGGTCGAAGTATGCGGCCGCTTTGACGGGATGAACGTTTGCGAGCAGAAGGGATTTCTCGCCTCGCCAAAGCGCATCGAAGCACGTCACGATCTCGACTATCCGCAGAATGGCGATGTTGAGCAAGGGTCATACTCCGTCACTCTTGCCGTCGAAAGAAAAGCGTGGCAGGCTGATTCATGGCAGGAGATTGAATCGAGAGAGGTGTCCGGCTACTGGCTCGCCTATGTGGATGGTCATGAAGATGAAGGAGTCCGGATCCCGTTCAGACGGACGCGCGGTCGATTCAACCTTGCACGTCTCGAGAACTACCGCGACTTCAACTACTACTTGAGGTCGGCGCTTCTTGAGGAGAGCGAGGCGGTTGTCAGATTTGATCTGTACGTAGGTCTCGGCGGTGACGAGACGCGTGTCGCCAACGACGAGAAGGTTGTTCGCAAGAAGCCGCGCGAAATCCGGGAGTTGGAGGTCGGGTCGTTCGTCGAGCAAGCGGCTGTCGAGGTTCTACGCCGCCTCACATCGTTCTTCGGCCCGACCCGCACGTATGTGTACCTGGACTCCTGGCAGTTCATTGAGAGTGAGCGACGCTACGTAATTGAGATGGAGATCACGTGGGGCGGCACCTTTCTGCGTCAGCGCTGGTACCGGATCGGTGGGCTGCTGGAGGTGAAGGAAGACGGCAGCGGTGCCGTGTTCAGAAGGACGAAGTCGAACGAGCGCGGTGCTGATCGTTGGGAAGGAAGGATCGACGGTGACCAACTTCGTCTGAACGACATGCACCCTCGCTCCCCGGATGAAAGCACAGACGGCTCGGGCGAAGCAGGCTGAGTCACGTTCCGTCCTCGCTCCGCTGGCCCGGGCCCACAAGCCTGAAGCGGACCGGAAGCTGCATTCTGACCGCCACTTTCTTTCCATTCTGGCGTCCCACGACAAACCTCGTGCGTCTCAGGGCCCGCACTGCGGCCGAATCGCAAAGTGGATGCAGTGACTTCATGACGACGACGTCGCTGGGCTGGCCGTCGGTACCCACAACGAATCGTAGCACGAGGCGGCCCTCGATCTGGCGCTCGATCGCCTCCGGGGGATACTCTATGTTGATGTAGTAGGCACCGAGTCCCCCCCGGATGGCCGGAGGCGACTCCACGTGGTCGAAGATCGTCTCCCGGGCTTGCATTGGAGTTGCTGCGACGGCCTTCGACCGCTCGGCCTCCGGCTCGACGGTCTCGCCCCCATCAGTACTCGCCGGACGATTCGGTTGCGGGCCGTCCATGGTGGTTGCAATTCCGCCTTCCATGCGGGTCGCCCGCACCCCGCGGCTGGCGCTGAATTCGATGGGATCGGTTGTCGACGACGGAGCCCAGCCGACACGCGTATCCGGTGCTCCGAGCGGGATCTTGAACAAGACGGTTATCGCCAGGAGACTTAGCGCCAGAGACACGAGGGCGAGGCTACGATACTCGTTTTCTCGTACAGCGTGACGCTGCAGGTTGTCCGGGCGTGTTCTGTCGGTACGGGTCACCGGCGTCTCGAATGACGATTGTGACACACGGTCTTACTTTGTTCACGTCCAGGTGAAACAAATGTTGCTAACCAATGCCCTGCCGGGACAATCCGCAAGTTCCTTAGATTTGAACTGTAACCTACACCGCCGCCGCATTGACAGCTGTACCGACCAAAACGCGATGTCTTGTTCTCACTCAACAGGACGGTAGGACTTCGGCATCGATTGAGAGCGTCCCCATCGCCTCCATACCCAACAGGGGAGACGTCCTTGTCAATGTGGCGTATAGCAGCCTCAACTACAAAGATGCACTGGCCGTGACCGGGCGCGGCAAGATCATCCGGGGTGAGTTTCCGTTCGTCCCCGGGATTGACCTCGCAGGAACCGTTGTCGAATCGGACAGCCGTTTGTTCACACCCGGGGACGAAGTCATTGCGACGGGCTGGGGTCTGGGTGAGAGCTCCTGGGGTGGATACACCGAGTACCAGCGCGTTCGGTCCGAATGGCTGGTGCCCGTACCGGCGGGCCTTGATTTGCGGATGGCGATGGCTTTCGGGACCGCCGGCCTCACGGCGATGCTGGCAGTGAAGTCGATTGAATCGAAGGGCATCGGCCCATCAGATGGCGAGGTCGTCGTGACGGGCGCGACCGGTGGGGTCGGCAGTATGGCGATCCTGATTCTCGCCGGGCTCGGATATGCGGTGGTCGCATCGACAGGTAAGCCAGACGCTCACGCGTATCTGCGTCGTCTTGGTGCATCGACGATCATCGACCGGGGCATTCTTTCGGCAGGTGCGGCGCGTCCGCTGGATACCGGATCCTGGGCTGCAGCAATTGACAGTGTCGGCGGGTCGACGTTGTCAGCGATTCTTAGTCAGATCAAGCGACACGGAGTGGTCGCTTTATGTGGACTGGTTGGCGGGGCTGAGTTCGAGAGTACCGTGTATCCGTTTATCCTGCGAGGCGTGAGCCTGGTCGGGATTGACTCAAATACATGTCCACCGCCTCTGCGTACATCTGCCTGGGAACGAATCGCCGGTATCGTGCCGAGTAACGACGTGCTTCAGACGGTTCGGATGGTGAAACTCCAGGATGTGTCGGAAGTGTGCGAAGAGATGCTCGCTGGACGGATCACAGGTCGAACCGTTGTCAGCATTTTCGGCGAAGACGCGTAGCGGACGGAGGTCGCAGTCAGGACCTGTTGCGAAGAGATGCCTTACCGGTCCCAGGGAGATGCCTCCTGCATCCGTGGGTCACTCGTATGGCGAAGATAGCCCTCCCGCTCACCGCATAGTGTGGCCATGAGGTCCTGGTGGCAGGATCTTCGGCCTGATTATGGACCATGTCTGGATCGCTAGGTCTGATTTTTTCATCATGAGGTCCAAGATCATGCTCTTTTTCAACGAAGTGGTCTTCGGCGAAAACATCATTTCACCAGAACCATCTTGCGCGTGTCTCTGAACAGAACCCGCCCGAAGTTCGTCGCTTCGATACGATAGAAGTAGACACCGCTGGCAAGCGACTTGAGGTCGACTCGTAGCTTGTGTGAACCGGCGCGCAGCGCATCCATCTTGTATCGCAGAACGCGCTGGCCAAGTGCATTGAACACCTCGAGTTCGACATCTGCGCTCTCCGATAACGCGTACGGCACTGTGGTACTCGGATTGAACGGATTCGGGTAGTTCTGGTCGAGCGAAAACTCCTCAGGGATCTCAGATTCTTCTTCGGTCCCAACGATCACCAACCGACCGACTTTCGACGCCGCCGGCTCGCGATTGCCCGCACGGTCGGAAGTCAGCGTATAGAAGCTGTACCGATGATCCTGCTCGGCGTTGAACAGGAGTCCGGAGGATGCAAGATCTTCGCCGTGGAGTTCGAATGCCCCGCCATCCTTCGACACGTAGAGGTCGAATAGCTCCACGCCCGAGCCGCCCGGATCGTCGTGGCCCTCGAACGTCAGTTCGAACGTGGTCGTGTCGACGCGCGCAGGCACCTCAACTACGTGGCTCTCAGGCAGGCCTGCGTCGATCGTGTTGAAGACTTCCGGCGTTCTAATCGCTTCGTTACGGTCGAATACGATCTCGGCATTCGCCAGGATGATGTCGCCGGTGGTTGCCTTTGGGTTGGGCCGGACCGTGTACGAGACAAAGCCTTCGCCGCTACCCTGGCTGTCGTTCACCGGGAGGAATCCGGCGAGCGGATTCGTGTGAACTCGACCGGTTGCGGGATCGAGCGTGCGCAACACCCAGAACACACGTCCGGTTTCTACATCCAATCCGGCGTCAACGTCGAGCAGGATCCCAAGTGAATCACTCAGATCCAGTCGCTCGGAATACGCGGCCGTGTTCTGTGGCGGCTGAAATGTCAAATCCCCGAACCCGAACTCGCCCAACTTGAACGATCGCGTGTCGATGGTTGAGTCTGGCAGGATCTGCTCGATTGTTACGACGTGAGCGGGCGCGGTTGCGAGTTCGGCGTCATTCTCGAATCGGATTGTGTAAGGGAGGGTTTCCGACACCGAGACCCATCGCTCGTCGCCCGCGCCGGCGGGCCCGACGATGTCGTTGGGGTCGAACGATGTGATGACCGGGATGATGGGTGGTGGCTTAAAGAGGAACGGCGGCAGTTCAGGTGGTTTCGGGCAGTCCTTTCGTTTCGGCGGTATGCGCACGATTCCGCCGACGGGCTCGTGCAACAGGACCTCGGTTCGGAACGGCTTAGCATCACCACAGAGCTGAAGGTTTCGGGCACGCCGGTCGAAATCCGACAAGGCTGCGTCGCCTGCATCGAATTCGTAATTGTCGCCGAACTTGTAGACCAGGGTAGCTTCCCAAACGACAGTACAACCGGGCTTGTCGCACCGTCGGCCTCCAGGGTCTCGCATCGACCTGACTCTCAGGTTCGCCAGGTAGGCTCCTGCGGACTGAAACCCGCCAAAGGCGGTGACGAGATCACAACCGGGTTGCTCAAGATTGATCTGGTCCTGTGTCGGAAGGCCTTTGCTCGGGTCATAAAACGGCACTTGCACGCATTGGCTGTCCGTGTACGTCTTCGGCTTGGGCACGTCGATACCCAGTTCGCCCGCCGAAATGAGGTCTTCGTCTTCGAGGTCACCGACATTCTCACAACTTAGGTTGCGAATACGATCCTTGAGCTTGTCCTGAAGTTCTTCTGAGACCTTCTTGTGGATGTCTGCAAAACTCCTCTGTCCGGGGTGCGACCGCAACTTCGCTGCCAGCGGAGAGTTGTTGTCGTAGACAATTGGCGATCCATCTCCGTCGAGAAAGTGAAGCAGGTGCATGGCGCCGTGGGTTCCACCACAAACACCCGGAGCATTTATTCCGGCAGCGACGCACTTCAGCGTGAGCTCGTCGCCAACAGTCTGGATAGCACCGCAGTCTAGACCCGGAAGTGGGAGCGGGAGAATATTGACGGCGGTGCATGGGTCGGCGACAGAATAGTTCTTCGACAGATCCTCCAGCGGGGCGCTTTGCTCGGTGATGTCAGCCCACTCCGGCGCCTCTTGCGATTGGAGAATGTCGCGAAGAATGTGCAGCAGGAGGCTCAATCCATCCTGTTCAATAATGCTCGACTCTGAGAGTTGTGAAGCAGTTTCGGCAAGTCTCCGTTCATAGTCGCGCCAGCCGGCGCCGTGTAGTTCGTGCAGCAGTTCGACGACGGCAGGCGCCCATTTCTGATCCGGGCCGTTAAGATGTGCGTCGTCAAGCTCCGTTATGAGATCAAAAGGTTGACCTGATAAGCGGGCGAGGCCAGCATAGACCTTGAGCGGTCCGCTGGTCAAAGGAGCTACGACGTTCACCAGCACGCTACTAGTTTGACCGGGTCTGAGCATGCCTGCAACAGGGGCTTCTCCCGTCATCAGGATCCGTTTGTATCCGGCAATTGGCTGCTCATCCACATCGAAATTGGCGTATGTCGCCGGATCCGTCATAAAGAAGACGAGTGGGCTCATCATGTCGACATTACCGTGATTCGTAA
The DNA here is from genome assembly GCA_013002345.1 of Rhodothermales bacterium. Lineage (NCBI taxonomy): Bacteria > Pseudomonadati > Rhodothermota > Rhodothermia > Rhodothermales > Rhodothermales bacterium. Next base: position 9,619 of record JABDKH010000376.1, on the reverse strand, counting down.
CCTCGAGCACAACCCTGAACTCAGAATCCACGAGCACCACTTCGGGGACCCCGATATCGACCACCGGGCCGGGCGCCACCTTAGGCACAACACTAAACGCGAGTGGGAGGATCGACCTCGAAATCAGAGTATCAATCCTGACGATCTGCGTCGAATCCACCCCGAGCTCCAGCGATGACTCGTCCTTCTCCAGGATGACGTCGTATGCTCCGAGGGGCACGTCGCGGAGGTCGAAGGTGGCGTAAGCCTCCGACGTACTCGCCCGCACGACGCGGTCTGCACGGATGCTGATCATATCGTTCTCTAGATACGCGCGCAGACGTTCACCAAGCGCCGCGCCCGACATCCGAAGAGTCACGTCTCCGCCCTCGCCACCTCGATCGAGGTCGATGGCGTCTAGTTCATACTGAAGTGCTTTTGCCGAGAGCGTGTAGTCGGTTCCCTCGTCCGAACCGTCCCGGCCGAAAAGCAATACGTACTGCGCAGTATGACCAAACGAGGTCGGAACCGCGAGGTCGAAACTGGACGCAAACGGCTCGGCGAAACTGGCGTCGGAGACCGTTCTTGTGGGTATTGATCCGTCACGTACGTACAACTCGTTGCTCGAGTTGTCATCGGAGGCATCGAGCCCCAACTCGATCGTCTCTGTACCTGCCGGAATATCAATCTTGTAGTAACGCGACTGGCCCGGGAGCAGCGTTCCGGACACCGACCCATCCAACTCGAGAACTTCCACATCTACCCTAACAGTATTCGTCGAAGCAGTGGTGTTGTTGTCATCCGCCGTCTCCCGAATACTGTTCAGGATGTCGGCGCGAACGATCGCGTAGTATGCGCCAGATGTGACGCCGGGAAGGGACGCCGTGACATCACCCTGGGCGTCCAACTCGAGCGTCGTTGACAGATCGACTTTGCTGACAAAAACCTGCGAGGAGCCCGGAGCTAGATCGATAAATTGGTCCTCGGTGCCAATCAGCGGATCGTCCACGTGCCATGTCTCATCTGAAGAAACGTAAACGGCATCACGGAGCCAGCCCATTGCCGGATTGCTGCCTTGATTCGTGAGCGTCCACACTATGGTGGTTTCTTGTCCGGGGATCGCCGTCTCGGGGACTTCGACATCGGAAACCACGAGATCCGATGGTGGAGCCAGTGTGAGTGAAATTTCGTGAACCCGGGAATTGTTGTCTTCGTTCACGCCCTCGAACACAGTTCCACCATCATCGAGCGAGACAAGGAGGAACTGGGTGCCGGACCGGAACGGCGGCATGGCCATCTCGAGTTCGAACTCGTACTGTTCGCCAACGGCGAGCGGGCCTGTCGTTTGGCGACTGGCGACTATGAAATCTCCGATTTGAAGCGTCCGGTCGGAGGACACGTAAATCGCATCGGTCCAATCCGCCGGGGCGGTCTCAGGCCCGTCGTTTGCGACCGTGATCGTCAGCGTAATTGGTTGTCCGGCCACCGCCGTTGTCGGGCCTTCGATGCCGGCAACGCGCAGGTCAGCTGCAGCGGCGTCAGAAATGTCGATTGCGTTTCCGCCGATTCCCACGTTATTGCTCTCGTCCGAATCTGGAACCTCGGCATGCACTAGCAAATTAAGCACGCCTGAGGCTGCGGGCGGGATTTCCACGACGGCACTTCGGCGATACGAGCCGCCCGGGGCAAGTCCCTCCGCACGTCTGAATCGGCCGAGAACGGCATCTGAGCTGGGATCGAGATTGCCGTCCGACGAGAGATACAGCACGTCGTCCCAGATGGGGCTTGGCGGAGCCGCCTCACCGGCGTTCTCTACTGACCACTCGACGCGAATCGTTTCTCCGGCGCGTGCCTGATTTGGACTGGAAACCCTGGCCACGAGGACGTCCACCGGCGGATATGGCGCCACCGCGAGGGCACTTGTCTGCACGTTGTTTGTGGTGTCGTCAGGGAATTCGAACACGGATCGATCGTCGTCGGTGACGATATGCAGGAACAGGTCGCCAGCCATTTCGGCAGGCAGTGCTACGTTTTGCGAGTGATCGTACGTGCTGGCCTGGGGCAACTCCTGCCGAACCGGGCTCGGTGCCAGTGGAAAGGCAGTCGAGTCGAAAGCCGCACGCTCCGACAGATAGATCCGGTCCGTCCAGCTTCCATCGAGTGAGCCGTCACCTTCGTTCTTGACGGACCAGCGCACCAGGACGTCGCTCCCGGCCTCTCCGTTCTGGTCATGCTCAAAGGAGACGACTGCGAGGTCGGGATATGGAGGACGTTGAACATTGATCGCCAGGTCTGCAGCGTTGTTGTCCTCAAACGTGTGCTCAAAGACCGAATCTGCCCAATCCGCTTCGACCCGAAGAACGTAGGCACCACCCAGCCCATCGGGCACAGTGGCCGTCGCGCTGGCACCGTATGAACTATCGGGCTCAATCGGACCACGACGTCGAACGGTTGCGAGCAGGATTGGACTGTCAGGTTCGCCTTCAGCTACCAAATTAAGCCGATCATTCCAGACACCCGTTACGGTACCGGGTCCGCGATTCGTGACCGACCATTCGACGAAGATCTCGTCGCCCGCGCCGACTTCCGTCGGGCCGACTATCGACGTCGGCATGAGGTCCGGCGGTGGAGAAAGAGTCACCTGGATGGGATCGGATACAGTGAGGTTGTTCCCGGACGCGTCGCCCTCGAAAACGCTCGCATTGTCGTTTGTCTGAGCCACGACGTACCACTGGCCGGATGCCCGGGCTGGCAGCGCGATGGCCTCAATCAGCGTGTACGACTCACCTGCGGCCAGGGGGTCAGTGCGATGGGCTCGTGCGGCGATCTGGTCGAAACTGAGGGTTCCGTCTGGGTCATCGGTCAGATACAAAAAGTCATTCCAGCCAAACTCTGAAGAGGCATCACCCTCCCCGTCGTTCGTGATGGTCCACTCGACCTCAATCTGTCCGCCGGAGAACGCATTTGCCGGAATTGTGATTTCAGAAACAACGAGGTCTGGAGTCGCCGATCGTGCGACCTCGATAGGGAAGACCTGTGCGTTGTTCGTTTCGTCTTCCTCTCGCTGGATTCCGTAGCCGTTTGCTGCGATCTGAAGGTAGTTAGTGCCTGACACCGTGTCTGGAAGACGGACCGTGGACGTTTGGACGTACTGCTCCCCGGGTCCCAGCGCGGCTGGATTCGTGACTAGGCCAATGGTCTGAGAATTGAGCACAAATGATGGATCGTCCGAGAAGTTGATTACATCGGTCCAAGACGAAACATTTGTTGGCACGTCTGAGATGTTCGTAACTGTCCACTGCAACTCTATCTCGCGGCCCGAGAAGCCCTCAGTGGGAACAACAACGTCCGAAAGTGCCAGATCTGGCTCCAGCTCGGTACCGAACGTCCATCGAGGTCCGACCACCGTGCCATCCAGATTCCGCGACACGACGTACCAGACGTAAGTCTCTCCGCGCTCTATCCAAAACGGGGGAGGGATGAAGTTTGGTTGCACCAGATACGTGGCAAGGGGTACATCCTGCTCGCCAAAGTCTTCACGCCACAAGTAGAGATCGTGCGAGCGTGCGTTGGGAGCCGGTGTCCACGAAAGGCCGGTTGCGATGTCAACGGACATGTCGCCGTCTGCAGGATTTGGGAGGGTCGCGAGACCCGGCAGGTCCGGGATGAGCGTGTTCGATGTTGACGACGAACCCAGAGTGAACTCGCCCGATGGGTTTGTTGACGCGGCGGAAGCCACCGCAGATCCAGCGTCGATGGTCGTATTGAGGTTGTCCCAACCACCTAGTGGATCGTCCCTTCGAAGCAGTTTCAGGGATGCCGGATCCGCGATTCCTCCGAGGCCGTCGAATCCGATTGCGACCGTTGCCTGATCGTTGTTTGCGCTTGGCACGATATTCACAACCCATCGCTGGCCGGACGAAATTGTGGCGATTCCGGATGGAGCCGAGCCACCGGGATCCTCCGTAAACCGGCGCACGGAAATGAGTGCCGGTGTGGAGACAGACCCGAACGACAGAGTCAAGAGGGTTTCCGCCGTATCGCGGTCAAAAACCAACGGATCAGACTGGCCAGACGGTAGGTTTCGGGTCACTCGGGCCGCAAAATTGAGATCCTCGCCACCGACGGGTAGGTCGTCGAAAGGGACCGGATCTAACTCGCCCAATTCAACGATGTCAACGATTCGCGGGTTGCCGGGTCGTTCGTAGACCCAGTCACCCAGGTTCTGACCATCACCATCCGGGTCGATTGCGAACGCATACTGCAGTCCGTTCATCGGCGTGACCGGCACGCTGGCCGACCAGACTGAGTCAAAAAGGACGTCATCCAGCTCGTATTGACCAGCTTCGGGGCCGTTGAAGACGTCGACATAGAGGCCCATTCTGTCATCTAGAAAAAAATCGCCTCTCTCGAAAAGGCCAACGCGCTCCATCCTACGCATATCGACCCGGAAGGCGACAGGGCTCTTGCCCCGTGCGAGGACGATATCAAAGTCGGTCTCAACGGTGGCGTTGTTAAAGGCTTTGTCCTCGATGAACATCGAGAGCGAGAATCGTTTCGGCGAAGTGGGCATGTTGAACTGAGCAAGGAATACGAGTGCCTCGCACCTCCAGGTTCCAGAGTTCGCGTCCCCGCTATCAAGTTCGCACAACCCGGCCAAGAGGGGAATTCCCCCCTCATCCAATAGTTGAGCAAGGACTTCTCTCACGCCAACGCCACCGTCGGCGACCTCTGCCATGACCACCACGGTGTCGACGTCTCCGGGCATCACGTTGTCCGGGATGAAAATCGTGTCTGGACTCACGGACAACACACTGATGAGTTCAGGCGGGGTTTGGTCGCCCCCGGTTATCGTGAGAGCGTCGGGGAATACCACTACGGCGTTGTTGCCGGAGGCGTCGATGACCGTGAGAGAAAGGTCGTACACTCCGTCGAGGCTGCGGGCGGGCACAATGGCTTCCCCCTTCCAAACACCGTTCTGCGCGGTTCCAGACTGGAGGGAACCAGTAAAGAATCCTCTGCTTGCCTGAGCGTTCTTAAAGCTACCGAACACTTGAAGGATGCCGGAGTCGTTGTCGAGTCCGGTGAATGTTACCACTACGGTCTGATCGCCTTGGGAGAGGTCGATATTGGCGGGTTCAATGGTCGGCGTGCCGGAAACAGAGGGTGGCTCAGTGTCTTGCGCGTGGGACAGCGAAAACGTTATCAACGTCAGAACGATCGTCAGAAGTCGATATCGCGCGCGCATTTGGAAGCACCAAGAGTGGTATGAGAGTCTGGGGCAGACCACAAGGTAGGAACTCGACGACTTTGTCGAAACGTTCAGTTCGTCGTCGGCTTGAGCGCGTGGTCGTCAGCATTTCCGGCGAAGACGCCTGAAGGACGGTGGAGGAGGGAGGTCGCAACAGTGACTTGTTGCGAAGGTGACGTGCGCGGCGAGCGTCTCTGACCAGTGGCGGCCTCAAAAAAACAAAGAGCCGGGACAGCATGCCGCCCCGGCTCTTCATTCGACTTGCTACGGGCACATTCAGGCTGCTGCTGACCTCTTGTCATCGCCCAGCATTCCACGCTCCGACAGTGACTTCTCTATAGTGCCGAATCTCTCCTCATACGAATTGAATTCGGTGTAGGTCTGTTCAGAGGTCTTGGACAAGACGCGCCCAAACTCCTTGAGCGCCATCTTCTGATTCGAGAGCTGCGAACGAATGGCCTCGTTCTCCTCTTCCATTTTGTCTAGCTGACCCTCGCTGGTCTCAATGCGAGTACTGACTCGCTGCAATTCCAGCTCAAGCTGGTTCGCGATTGATTCGAAGGAATCCAATCGTTCCATGAGTCCATCAGGCAGAGCCTGCGATTCCGACTCAAAGGCTGATGCTCGTTTGGCGGAACGGTAGAAGTAAAAGGCGAGGACTGCAAGCGCAAGCGCAGGTAGCTGCCGGATGGCTTCGACGACAATGCTCTCCATTTCGGTCCAGGTATGGTGGTTATCCGCCGCGGCGTGCGGCTCTAAAAGGTGGTATCGGCACCGAGGACGCATTATAAAGACGTGGGACTCGGGTTGGGCCGTGTGTCTCGATACCTGCAAATCGGCCCGGCCAGATCGCAAAACGACTTAATTGGCCGTTCATGCGGTCGATACAGAAACGTAGTCTGAATCGTCTCACGACTCACTTGTACTAGAATGGAGTTTGTTCAGGTGCAGAACCGCTCTGTCGCTCGCGTCGCCTGGCTCCGAAAGTCGCGTTTCTGAACATCGCCTGAAGTCCGCCCCCAAACCGTCGCATCCACCTGATTCATGAAAGCCAGCTCTCCGAAGAAATTCGACATAAGGGCTCAGATCGGCAAGATCACGAGCTTGCTGGACGACGATGGCCCTGAGGATGTTTCAGGCGCGGAGGAGGAACCTGCGAATGTTCCGGGTCGCTCAAACGGCGACGCGGATAGCGTTGACGCCGGTTCAGAGGGGCGTGCAACGGAGGACGTTGGCAAACAGGATCTTGGCGACGCTGCCGGCATCATGGGATCCGATCTGGATCGGGGCTTTTTTGAAGGTACCGGTTCGCAGGGTTCGCTCGACAGTGAGGTAGCGCCGCAACCCCACACTACCGGCAAGATTTTCGCCGTGGACCGGGACCCGGTAGTCTTGTCCGGACCTGAAATCGCTGTCGACGTTTCTCGCATAGCTGAAGTATCGGATGCCTCCGACGGCGTTGACAACGGCGTTGATCAAGAGGTTGTCGGTGGCGAGGATGATGTCGATGACGAATCGGAGTCCGGTGATTTCGTCGGCCCCATCGATGCCCACGGCAACGTCATTGAAATCGAGGAGGAGACGACACTCGCCAACGGTCGACGTATCGCCGATCGCGTCGTGCTCCGGCTTATCAAGAAAGAGCTTCTGTCTGACGACCAGCTGAATGACAGCCTGGACGAATGGAAGCGACTGCACTCTGAGGGTTACAAGGTCCCGCTGTGGCGTGTCATTACACTCGATCCCCGGGTCGATCGGGAGCAGATATACCGTGAGGCTGCAGACGTCTACGCGTTCAAGGAAGCGAAGACGTCGTACAAAGAGGCGCTGGCGTTCATAGAAGCTATCGCGGAACAGTTCGATGGCCCCCACCTCGATCGAATGATCGAGTTGTTCGTGATCCCGATCGCGCAGTTCTCCGAACCGCGTACCGGCGAAATCCGCTGGATATTCGCCACACACGATCCGACTCGACCTGAGGTACACCGACTGCTTCAGAAGCTTCGGCTACGTCGTTTCGAGCTGCGATATACATCCGAGTCGTTCATCGGCGAACTGATTACAGAAGGATTCCTCTCCAAGAATGAGTATCTCGATCGGCTGAACGAAGATCCGCTCATCTACGATCTCGGATCCAGCTACAACTACGAGGAGGAGTCTCAGCTCATAGATGAGGAAGCTCTCGAAGCGGAGATCAACCGATCGTCGCTCATCAACCTCTTCGAGGCCACGCTGATCGAAGCGGTAAAGAAGGGCGCTTCCGACATTCACATCTTCCCGAATCCCGATGGCCAGATTGAAATCAACTTCCGGGTTGATGGTGAACTGACACGTTGGCATCTGGAGGAACGTATCCACCCGGAAGCCTTCCTCGCCGTTGTGAAGGACAACTCGCACAACGTTGACCGCTTTGAGAGGGACACAGCCCAGGACGGTTCGATACAGAGACGCATTGCGGACGCGATCATTCGATTCCGGGTTTCAATTCTACCGGTCGCGTCGCATCGCCCGGGTGTCAACGCAGAGAGCATCGTGATCCGTGTGCTAGATGACCGCAAGGTGCTTACGGACCTGTCGAAGCTCGGCATGCTGGACGATTCGTTGCAGCGATTCGACCATGCCATTCGCCAGCCGTTTGGGATGGTGATTCTCACGGGCCCGACGGGGTCGGGAAAGAGTACCACTCTTGTTGCCGCACTGCACCAGGTCGTCACCCCCAAGGTCAACGTCCTCACTGTTGAGGATCCGGTGGAATACCTTATCAAGGGCGTGCGACAGATCAAACTCAATAGCAGGCTGAATATGGAAGGAGCGCTCCGCTCCATCCTTCGCCATGACCCCGACATCGTGATGGTCGGTGAGATGCGAGATCGGCAGACGGCTGAACTGGCAATCAAGCTCGCAAATACGGGCCACCTGACGTTCTCCACGCTGCATACGAACGATGCCGTGAGCGCTGTGAGTCGTCTCTACAAGATGGGCATCGAGCCTTTCTTGATCGCCTATGCCATCAACATCGTCGTTGCTCAACGGTTGCTTCGCAACCTCTGTCCGGATTGCAAGATCGAGGCCAAGGACGTCGATCCCGAACTGCTGTCGTACCTCGGATTTTCGGAAGAAGAGTCAAAAGAGATCACGTTCTACACGGCCGACTTCGGGACAGACTGTCACCTCTGCGGCGGTCAGGGCTACAAGGGTCGGCGCGCGATAGCGGAGACGCTTCCGTTTACCAACATGATCAGGAAGAAGATACTTGCCGCTGGTGAGATGATCGACGAGGAGGGACTGCGGGACACGGCCCGTTCGGAAGGGATGCGCTCTCTCAGGGACTCGGCAAAACAGATTGTCATGAAGGGAGAGACGTCGGTCGAAGAGATGATCCGCGTAACGGGTACGACCGACTAGTGCGGAATTTCTAGCGGACGTGCTTAATGCGGTCGAATTCGGACCGATATCCCGACTAACTGGCAACCCGACTTTCGAAAAGCCGCGTTTGCTGGCCGGGAATACGCCTTATCGCCACCATCCAGCCGATCCCATGTCAGAACCTGAACGACGCGTCCCCGATGGCGACGCCTCAGATCCAACCATTTCGTCCGCTGCCTTTCGCGACCGTGTTGTTCGTGCTGCCTTTTCGGACGGTATCGTAAGCCGGGAACAGATCATCGCGGAGTGGGATGCATTCGTTGCCGAGCCGACGTCGAAGGGCACACGGTTCTGGAGATTTCTGGCAAACCGCCAGCGAGCCGGCCGTGAGGCGATCTACGCTCTGGCCGCTCGCACTTACGGGTTCGATGAAGTGGGGATTTCTGTCTCGGATGTTATCGCCGTCGTCCGTGGTGTGACGAGTCGGTTCAATAGGAAAGAGTGGGAGACGATGTCTCGACTCCGCATTCTTCCGATCGGCTTCGAGGATGCCGGAGACGGTGAGCAGGGTCGGATGCTGTTTGCGTGTTCGGACCCCACCCGCATGGAGGTGAACAGTTTCCTGTCACGCTTGTCGAGTCGATCATTCGTTCTTCACTACGCAGCGGCAAATTCGATCGATTATGTTCTTGATCGCGTCCTGCCGGTGCTTCTGTCCAAGGGTGAAGGGACGACCTCCAATCGCGTCTTTGAACCAAACGTCCGGCTCGTGCCGCTCGATCCTCTTCGAGATATCATGGAGGAGAGGAAAGGATTCAGGCGCGCCGCGTAACTGACTGGTTAGCCCGTGCTCTGCATGGCGGCTGCGATGCCGTTGATGCTGAGAAAAAGCGCTCGCCGAACAGGATCGACGTCTTCCGACTCTGCCGCTCTGTAGCGTCGAATCAAATCGATCTGTAACAGATTTAGGACGTCGGTAAACGGGTTTCTGAGGCGAATCGAATTGCTGATCACCTCGTTATT
>JABDKH010000375.1 GCA_013002345.1 Rhodothermales bacterium | reverse complement strand
TGATTCAGATCTACGGCGTGTACCCTCGCAGCCGGAAATCTTGAGGCCGTGTAGCAGGCGAACTGGCCCAGGCCGGTTCCGGCATCAAGGACGGCCACAGCATCGCCGCCCTTGCTCGTTAGAAGTCGACGTATGGTGCGTCTCACGTACCAGCTGCGCAGGAATACCACGTTCAACATCACGTAGTACACGCGGCGCAGGTGTTGACTGCGTTTGGCCAGGCCGATCAGGCGATCTTTGACGGGCTCGTAGAGCATCTCTGATTCGGCTAGAGTTCTTCGAGGGCTTCGGCGAGCACGGACCAGGAAAACCCGTGCTTGGCCCGACCCACATTCTCCGTCATTTCGGCTGCACACCCTCCCGAAAAGAACCGGATCACCGCTCTGGACAATTCGTCGGGTTCGTTCGGCTTGACGATGAATCCCGTCTGGCCTTCGTCCACAACTTCCGCAAGCCCGCCTACGTCGGTGGTAATCAACGGGCGGTCATAGAAGAACGAAATCTGTGCTACGCCGCTCTGGGTTGCAGATCGATACGGCTGCACGACAACGTCTGCCGCCGAGAAATACGTCCGCACATCCTTTTCTGCCACATATCCGTCGTGGAACGTCACATGACGCTCCATTTCTGATTGTGTCACGATCGATCTGCACAGCTCTTCATCTTCATAGAATTCCCCGGCGACCACGAGTCTCGCACGGGGCAATGACTCGACAATGGACGGCATCGCCTGGAGGAGCAGGTCGAGTCCTTTGTAGTGGCGAACGAAGCCGAAGAATAGCAGCACCGGCGCATCCGTCGGTAGATCCAGCGCGCTCCTCGCTTCCGTGCGAGCGATGCCTGGTCCAAAGTGATCGTACAGCGGGTGCGGGACAACGGTCGATCGGACGCCGAACGCCTGTTCGAGATCGTCCGAAACCCGTCGAGAAAGCGCGACAAGCTGATCTGGCCGCTTGAGCAGATAGTTCGTCAACATCCGGTCGCCCGGTCTTCGTTCATGGGGGATCGCGTTGTGGACGATGGCGACAACGGATCGGCCCGGTCGCCGGACGCGGCGTGCAATGGTCCCCATGGCCGGCGCAAAGAAGGGCATCCAGTAGTTCAGAACGACAATGTCAGGATCAGCCTCGTTGATGGCATCCGCCGAACTGCGCCACGACAGCGGGTTACACGAATCGATCATTCGCCGGGACGCGTCTGCGTGCGAGGCCGCGGGCTCCGGCTCGAACTGTGTCTTACCCGGAAAGAAGATGGTCGGGTACAGTCTTCGAAAGGATATGATGTCGGTTTGATGTCCTCTCGAGGAGAGTTCGCGTTCCAGTCGGTCCACAAAGTGTGCGATACCGCCGCGGTATGGAAACGCCGGGCCGACGAGAACAATATGTCGCGAGTGCGCGGTGCCTTGTGTTGCCATCTTGCGCCTGCACCCACAAAGTACTATTCGGGTAATCCAGCCTGTCGACGAGTGTGGCCGGGAGCCGCGGAGGAGTTCCGTCGGCCTGTCACCTGCGCAATATCGTACGTCGACGAGTCCTCCATACGCTGCTTGATAATCATCTCAGCGAGCAGTCCTGTCAGAAACAGTTGTGCACCGAGCAGAATCATGAGTGCACCGAAGAGCAGCAGTGGCCGATCGCCGAGGGGCAGGCCGAGTACGATCTTCTCGTACGACAGGTAGAGGCTGATCAGGAAACCACCGACGAACGCGAGTGAGCCCAGCGTTCCAAAGAAATGCATGGGCCGACGCGCGAAGCGCGTGATGAACAGCACCGTGAGCAGGTCGAGAAAGCCGCGGATGTAGCGCTCCAGACCGAACTTCGTAGCGCCGTACTTGCGAGGGCGGTGGCGGACTTCCTTTTCGGCTATCCGCGTGTATCCCTCCCATTTAGCCAGCAGCGGAATATAGCGGTGCAGTTCGCCATAGACCCTCACCGATTTGGCAGCTTCGCTGCGGTACGCTTTCAGTCCGCAGTTGAAGTCGTGCAGCGAAATACCGGAGATCCTCCTCGTCACGAAATTGAAGAAGCGGCTCGGGATCTTCTTTCCTAGCGGGTCCTGCCTGACGCGTTTCCAGCCACTGACCAGGTCGTGACCCGACCGGAGGATCTCGACCATGTCCGGCAGTTCTGCGGGGTCGTCCTGCAGATCCGCGTCCAGGGTCGCGATGTAGGTTCCGGACGCCCGCTCGAATCCGACGGCGAGCGCGGCGGACTTGCCGCAATTCCTGCGGAACTGAATTCCGATGAATCGCTCGTCTGACTCGTGAAGCTCTTCGATGACCTGCCACGAGCCATCGGTAGAGCCATCGTCGATAAGGATCACCTCGAACGACAGGTCTGCGGCTGTGAGGGTCGAACGGATTTCATCCGCTAGTTCATGGAGAGACCGCTGTTCTTCGAAGACCGGCACAACCACGGACAGGTCGGGCACTCCGGTGTATGTCTGTTCTGTGGTCAATCCGTCGTCGAGATACGTTTCAGACGTCGAGGGTCGCGTATTTGGCGTTCCGCTCGATGAACTTACGACGGGGTTCAACCGAGTCTCCCATCAGCGTACTGAATACTCGATCCGCAGCAGCCGCATCTTCGACCGTCACGATGTGGAGTCTTCGCGTTTCCGGGTCCATCGTCGTTTGCCAGAGCTGCTCCGGGTTCATTTCACCGAGGCCCTTGTAGCGCTGTACCGAGATCTTCGATTTGCCGTCTTTGCTTAGCTCCTGCGACGCCGTGGCGAGCTGCTCCTCCGTCCACGCATAGCGTTCTTCCTTACCGCGACCTACGCGATACAGCGGAGGAAGCGCGATGAAAATATTGCCTCGCTCAACCAGCGGTCTAAGCTGCCGGTAGAAGAACGTCAACAGGAGTGTGCGGATGTGGGCGCCGTCGATGTCGGCGTCCGTCATCAGGATGATTTTGTGATAACGCAGTCCATCGACGTTGAATCCGTCGGGCAGCGTGGCGAGACCGTGGGTGCCCAGGGCCGTAATGATATTCCGGATCTCCTCATTTCCGAGGATCTTGTCGAGGCGTGCCTTTTCGACATTGAGAATCTTGCCACGAAGGGGCAAGATGGCCTGAAAGTGTCTGTCTCTGGCCTGTTTGGCTGAGCCGCCGGCCGAATCGCCCTCGACGAGATAGAGTTCGCATTCGCCGGGATCCTTCGACGAGCAGTCCGCGAGTTTACCGGGAAGACCTCCGGCGCTGAATGCGTTCTTGCGCTGAACCAGTTCGCGTGCTCTGCGGGCCGCCGATCGCGCCTCCGCAGCCAGGACGACCTTGTCGATGATCTGCTTGGATTCGCGAGGGTGATCTTCGAGCCACTGCTCCAGCTTGCGAGCGACGACGGACTCGACCGCGCCCTGTACCTCGGAGTTGCCGAGTTTGGATTTCGTTTGACCCTCGAACTGAGGCTCCGCCACCTTGACTGAGATGACAGCGGTAATGCCTTCGCGAAAATCGTCTCCCGAGAGGTCGATCTTCACGTTCTTGATGAGGTTGTTACGATCGGCGCAATTCTTCAGCGTTCTTGTCAGCGCACGCCTGAAGCCGGACACGTGTGTTCCGCCTTCATGGGTGTTGATGTTGTTGACGAACGAGAGGACATTCTCCGAATAGACCTGGTTGTACCGCATCGCGACCTCAACGGGCACGTCGCCGGTATCGTCTTCGATGAAGATCACTTCGTTGTGAATGGGCGTTCGCGCTTCGTCGAGATATTCGACGAACTGGATGAGTCCCCCTTCGAAATGGTATTCCTCACGGAGCATTTCGTCGGGATCGCGAGCATCTTCAATCGAGATGTGCACGTTCCGATTCAGATAAGCCAGTTCGCGAAGGCGTTCGGCCAGCGTGTCGAACCGGTAGTCCGTTGTCTGGAAGATTGAATCGTCAGGCCAAAACTGAACGGTCGTTCCGGTTTTGTCCTCGTCGGCCGTAGACTCCAACTGAGTGACAGGAATCGTCGGTTTTCCGCATTTGTACTCTTGCTGCCAGATGTGATCGTCGCGACTGATTGTGGCAATCAACCTCTTCGAAAGGGCATTCACGCATGAGACGCCGACTCCATGCAGACCACCGGACACCTTGTACGTGTCCTTGTCGAACTTCCCGCCAGCGTGCAGGGTCGTCATGACAACCTCGAGGGCTGACCGACCTTCGACCTCGTGCATCTCGACCGGGATACCGCGACCGTTGTCCGACACCGTGACCGATCCATCTGCGTTCAGCACCACATCGATCTGGTCGCAGTAGCCGGCGAGGGCCTCATCAATGGAGTTGTCCACGACCTCATAGACGAGGTGATGAAGGCCCCGAAAACTTACATCGCCGATGTACATTGCGGGCCGCTTACGAACCGCTTCAAGGCCTTCAAGGACCTGGATATTTGAGGCGCCATAGGCCGCTCTTCCGGCCTGCTTCTTCGCGTCCTTCATCTCGTGGGTGTGTGCGGTTGGTGGGAGACGGGTCGACGGGATATCGAACCACCTAAGATACGAAAAAACCGTGCGCTACGTGCTTCTGAAAGCAGTATTTCTGGCGTATTGAAAGCCGGGAGTGGAGGCCGTCAGGAGCGGTTTGGCGATGCAAGCTGGAGCGAAAGCGACCGCGCGAACTCCTCCAACCGATCGACATCCTCCACGTTTGCCAATCCATGCTCATTCCCACTGTCAAATTGCGTCTGCAGACGTCGCGCACGCTCGACTACGGCTTCATCAACGGCGGGGTACACGCTGAGGAGACTCTGGTGCACCACTCGCAACATGCCCGCAGCCCTTCCAACCAGCGTGAGGGCTTCAAATCTCCGAATGAGTGTCGATTCAATCGGTGCTTCACCCATCGCCAGGAGGTGATACAGTCGAAGGCGTGCGGCGATCTCCCCCAGGCCGTCCACGAGACCAGCCAGGCGCTCCAGGGCTACCTCGTCCGTTTCTTGCGAAGACGGATCGACGCCGTCCCGGCGATCACGATACGTTCGGACGAAGCGTGCTGCGACATCGAGCGATGCCGCAAGAACCAGTGAGTCGAGGATTCCGGTCAGAGCCTCGGTTCGAGATGGGTCCGGCATGGACTCGTCAGACCTCGAGATATCGCATGAACTCCTGCACGCGCTGGCGGAAATCTTCTTCGTCGTATTCGTCACTGAACGCTGCGACGATGCGATAGCCCTGGTGCTCCAGAACGTGACGGACACGTGCTGTTTCGGACGAATTGAGCTTGACGGTGACAGAAATTGTCCCGCCTTCTCCTGCCGCCGCCTCAGTCGAAATCGAGAGAATCTTGACGTCAGCCTGCTCAATCGAATAGACAAGCTGTGACAGAGAGTAGTCGGACGGATGTACCTCGAGAGCGAGGATTGCTCCGGGCTCGTCGGTCGACAGCATTCTGGCGAACTGGTCGAGGATGTCGTGGCGCTTCACGATCCCTGCCAGACGACCTTCACTATCAAGAATGGGCAGTGCCGTGAGGTCGTGCCTGACCATGATTCGCGTCGCGTCAAAGACATGCTGATCGAGCGTCGCCGAGACAGGAGTCCCCTCAATAAGTTGGCCCACAAGTGCCTCTGGTCCATCGGCATCCAGGAGCGTGTCTTCCGACACGATTCCTCGCAACGCGCCATCGCCGTCCACAACCGGCAGGTGGCGGAGGCGAAGCTCCATCAGAAGCGACAGAGCGAACTCGACCGAGTCCGTCATTCTGAGTGCCGGAACTGATCTGCTTATGAGGTTCCCTATCGTCATTTTCGCTCGACGTCGTCAGCTATTATCAACAGGATCGTACGCGTCCATCGTTCAGTTAACGATCCGCCCAACGGGTTACAGTGCAATACGCATGCCTGAATCCGTGGAGGTCCGGGATCCGCGAGGCCGAACCCCGCTCAGTTTTGCCTCCGGCAAACCTGCCTTCGCGGAACAGGTTCCTGCTAGGCCGAATCCGCATACTTGTCCAGATCGGACTTGAGAGCCGACTGCTGCATCGGGGACACGCGAAACCGGAGACGGACGACCGCCTTCTGCTCTCCGTCGGTGGAGCTGTCCACAATCACATACTCTTCATCGATCACTTCGGCCACCTGATGAATGCGTGCAACGGTTTTCGAATCTTCGGCCGGTATGTACAGCGTACGTTCGACGAAGTCGCTCTCGATCATCTCGACCAAGCCCGCTTTGAGCTCGGTCAAACCGATACCACGGAGGCCGGACACGAAAGCCGAGTGTCGGTACTCTGATTGAAGCGGCCGAATGATCTCCTTTTCGTCGAGTCTGTCGATCTTGTTGAACACCATCAAGGTCGGCTTCTCGAGGGCGCCAAGTTCCTTGAGAGTAAGATTCACCGTTCGAATCTGATCCTGAAATCCCGGATGTGTGACATCTACGACGTGAACAAGTGCATCCGACTCCCTCACCTCGTCGAGTGTGCTCTTGAAGCTCTCGATCAGTTTGTGCGGCAGCTTCCGGATGAAGCCGACGGTGTCCGAAAGCAGGATCTCTTTTCCCGGACCAAGTGCAGCCACTCGTGTTGTTGAGTCGAGTGTCGCGAAGAGCCGGTCTTCAGCGAGCAGCGTTGTGTCGGCGAGCGCATTCATAAGTGTTGACTTTCCGGCGTTCGTGTAGCCGACCAGTGACACCCGCGTGTACTGTGATCGTCCCTTGCGCTGAGTTTTTCGTTGCTGATCGATTTTCTTGAGTCGATCGGTGAGCACAGAGATCCGATGGCCGATCATTCGGCGGTCGGTTTCGATCTGTGTCTCACCGGGACCCTTCGTGCCGATGCCACCCTTCTGACGCGAAAGGTGTGTCCACGCGCGGGTGAGGCGCGTGCGGAGATAGTCCAGTTGTGCGAGTTCGACCTGTGTCTTCGCGGTGGCCGTCTTGGCGCGGCTTGCGAAGATGTCGAGGATCAGCCCCGAGCGGTCGACAAGCTTGCAGCCGAATTCGCGCTCCAGATTCCGAAGCTGGACTGGCACCAGGTCGTCGTCAAAGATCACGAGGTCTGCGTCCCGCATCTTGACCAGGCCTTTTATCTCCTGAACTTTTCCCTTGCCGACATAGGTTGCCGGGTTGATCTTCGTCAGGCTTTGAACGACGCGATCCGTTACGAGGGCCCCGGCGGTATCCGCGAGCAGTTCGAGTTCATCCAGGGAGTCATCGATCTCCCAGGACCCCTCGCCCATGCGCGAGACTCCGACGAGGATGGCCTTCTCCTGCGGTTGTGGTGCGGACTCAGACAATAGTTGACGTGTCGTGTGGCGGGTTGTGCGAACCTCTTGAACCGGGGGGCGCTCCGGCGGTTGCACGTGAGCGCTTTCGGCTACAGTCCTTTGAAGGCCCGGCGGGTCGTTCGACGCTGCATGCGTGCGGTGAAACGCGTCTCGAGAATGTCATCGACGACCTGAGAAAACTCGGTCACGTATGCGCGCGGCACCGCGACCTCGAATCGCCGCTGTTTGCCACGCTCGTCCCGATAGAAGAAGACGTAGAGGTCCTGGAACCGATTCTTGTCGCGGCAGAAATAATCTTCCACTCGATTCCAGAGCAGTGACGCGTCCCGGTCTATCAAACCGGTCACGAGTCCATAGTCAAACACGAGAATTGTGGTGCTGATGTGGGTGGCTGCTCCCCAGCAGACCGCACCCAGGATGTACCCGGCGATGAGAAACGGTGAGACGGTCGCGCCTGCCAGAATACCCGCGCCCAGGATGGCCAGCAAGACCGCGGCAAAAACCACGGGCCGGGCGGGAATGCCGAAGAACGTCCCGGTTGGAACGGAGACAAGCACCCCGAGCAGCCGACGCCGATGAATCACCGACAGAATCAGAAAGAGGCCTGTTACTCCGAGAAACGCCAGCAGCAAGAAGACCTGCAGAAGCTTCAGAATGTCGGTTTCGACAGGCATATCTAATTCGGCTCAACCAGAGGATTCTGCGCTCAAATTAACCGGATGCTGCCTCAGGCTTCCACAGCCTGGAGACAAGCATTTCTGCCAGCAGAATTACCAACGCGACCCCCAAAAAGACGTTCCACAGCTCTAATCCCGTACGCATCGTGGCCACGGCGGCCGCAAACCCAGGACCTCCGGCCTTCTCGAGCAGCATTTCCCGGACGTCAATCTCACTTCCCCCTTTCAATCGATTGGCGGCCGAATTTCCAGAGCCCGTCCGAAGGTCGGATTCCACAGGATCCAGATTCGCAGAGATTTTTCGTGCAAGGCGCTGACCGATTCTCACGTCGTAGACGCCGGCCGTTTCCACCTCGTCACCGATGGTGACCACCACTCCGCCAAACGACGGTCGCTGCGGCGGCACCAGCTCCTGGTCTGCCCCGGCAATTATAATTACGTCCGACTCGCTCGATCCGGGCAGCAGCACGTCCAGTCCGCGACCAATCGTGAGATCGTCCCCGGCAGGTGATTCACCTGACGACAGATAGCTCAGCGCTCGATATATCAGCGGTACGAAGAGACCACGAACAGGCAACTCGGACCACTCGGGCACCGGCAAGGAAGCCATGAAGAGCGCTTTGCCTCGCCCCACGGGAATCTCCTGAAGGAACGGGTGTCCTGTCGAGAGACGCATGAGCGTAATCTCTGCGGCGTTCGCCGAGCGGTACGCCGAATACCGGAACACATCGAGCCGCTCGATACGCGGACCCGTCGTCGCATCATCAATCTGGAACACGCCTTCAAAAAGAGTGTGTTCGGTGTCCGCCTCGTCAATGACGGCCACGGGTGCCCCGGCCGCAGCGGCGCTCACCGTTCGCTCCACCGACCCTCCGCCCAGCCGTGCCAGCACGTCGTTGGTTGCCGATGCGTCGGACGTCACTGACGGGAAGATGAGCAGCCCCCCGCCGGCCTCTGCAAAAGATCCGACGGCGCTGATCTGACCGCTCGAAAGATCCGAAACGCCCGCCAGGATCAATACATCGTAGTCACTCACGCGCGCGGACGACAGTCCGGACGGCGTGACGACATCAAGGTCAAATCGCGTTCGGCCGGGCGCCACCTCTGCCGACAGAGCAAGGTTGAGATAGTTCGAACGAAAACCCGCGCCGCGAACAAGAAGCACACGGCGGGTCTCCGGAACTGCGATCGTGAAGTATCTGCGGTTGTCATTCTGGAATGCGTCATCCTCCAGTTCCACAACGCCTTCCAGCCAGCCGGTGCGGCGCGGCGTGACCACGAACTCGGTGGTCGCGACCGAGTTGGCCGGTACTTCCACTTCCGATTGAGCAGATCGCTCTCCATCAAGAAACACGCTGACCAGGGCCGACGACCCGCTCTCAGAACCCGTGCCCGAGATCGTTGCCTCCATCCGTACGGGTCGGTTGGGCTCGACGATCTGACTCGTAATGACCACGTCCGTGACGGCCGTGTTGACGACGTCCTGCGACCCGATCTTCACCAGCCTCACGGGCACGCCCGCAGGGAAGTCCGACGTCAGGGAGTCACCGAGCGTGGCCGTCTGGAAATCTGACAGAACAAATACTTCCCGATTTACAAAGGAAGATGGCCCCAGCAAGCGCCCCGCATGTGTGACGGCTTCGCTGATGCTCATCGCTATGGCCGAGGGCTCGGTTTCGTCGATCTCCCCCTCCACCGCCTGCCTCGACTTCAGCCAGCGTATCTCATCCGGATTCCGATCGCTCGTCCGGATGACGGCCACCTGGTCGCCCGATCCGAACAGCTCGGCGAAGCCTCGGGCCGTCTCGCGAGCCTGATCGAGCAGGACCCCGTCAACATCGCGGACCGTCATCGAGAGAGAGTTATCGAGTACAAGAACACTGGCGCTCTCGGCATCTCCGCCCAGGACGCTCGCGATCGACCCCTTGAGCGTGGGCCGGGCGAACGAAAGCACCAGGCTCGCGATGGCCAGCGTCCGTAGCAGCAGCAGCAACCACTGCTTGATCTTGACCCGTTGCATGGTCGTTGACTGGAGCTCACGCAGGAATGCGAGCGAGCTGAAATCAACCTTCTGCGGCCGGCGGAAATTGAACAGGTGGATCAGTAACGGAATACCCGCTGCGATCAGGCCGAACAGAATCAGCGGGTTGAGAAACGTCATTAGTCGTCTCGGGGACGGTGACCGCAATAGAAAAGCCGGGCGAGGAATTCCCCGCCCGGCTTAGCTACTTAAGCAGTATGTCGCGGTTCCGCAGCGACTACTTGATGAGCGTCACCGTCATCGACGAAGTTGCAACCTCACCGGCGGCCCGGACTACGTACATGCCGGTGGTCAGTGCACTCGCATCGATGTTGAACACATGACCCTGCGAACCTTCAAGGAATCCCTTGTGCAGCGTCATCACCTGGCGACCCAGCTGGTCAAACACACTGATCTCGACGTTCTGGCCGGCTGCGAGCGAAAGTGAGAAGCTCGTCGTCGGATTGAACGGATTCGGGTATGCCTTTCCAAGCAGGAAGCTGCCCGGTACGTCGACACTTACCTCCACGATCGGCGAGTACGTGAACGTACCATCGAGGTCCACCTGGCGGAGTCGGAACTGGTGACGTCCGGCAAGTGCTACGTCGGCCGTGAAGCCATAGGAAGCGCCGGCCGTCGTATTGCCCTTCGAACCCACGAAGCCCATCTCCGACCAGTCTTTCGCGAGAGATACCGACTTGTGCTCGACGAAGAATCCGCTGTTGTCTGATTCGGATGCAACGTTCCAGGACAGGTTGACCGTCGATCCGTTGGTCACGGCGTCGAAGGAGACCAGCTCGACCGGCAGGATGTTGTCGTCCGGATACGTGTCGACGGGTCCGATAGCGAAGTCATTGTCACCTGCGAACACCATCAGGATTGAGCCGACGTTCGAGAAATCGGCTCCACCGGCTGTGCCGCTGTCGACGAAATCGAGCCACGGAATCGTGATCACGGAGAACCCGGCTCCGTCGAGCTCCACTGACGAGGCATGTGTCTCGTCCGTGCTAACGACCAGAAGTACTTTATAGGACAGCTCGGCGAATACCTCGAATCGGATACCAAGCTGTGCGACGTTGGCATCGTCCATCGTGAGGTCCACACCGCCCAGACCGGTTTCGGAGTAGGTGTCGGTATCATCGTCGCCGTCCCACTCCAGGATAACGGAACCCACGCCTTGCGGGTCCGCGGCAAAAAAGGCACCGCCATCGATGACCATACCAGTCTCTCCCACCGCCCAGTTGACGCGCCCGGTACGGTACTCGCCGAGTATGCCGTCCGCGGCCCATGCGACTGTCGGACCAGCGTCTGTAATAATTTGTGTCGTCTCAAAATCGTCGATCACGATCTGGGCCGAAGCAGCAGAGTAGACCAGCAGGCCGGCTGCCACAAACGCCGCAGAGCGGACGGCAGTGCTAAGGAATTGTCTCAGTTTTGACATGGAACTGTTCTTTTAGTGATCAGAATTGTACCGTTTCTGCGACGGCCGAATCCGGCCACGCGTACGGCCCACTGTGCAAAGTGCTTTTCTACCACCGCCCGCGCCATCCGACGATCTGAATCAGATCGAAGAACAACCCTGGACGACAGCACATTGAGAGGTTTACAAATACCGGACCAGGCGGAAAGCCGGGTCTGGCGAAATCCTTTCGCTAGGTATCAACGGGGATTTCTGTGAGATTTGCAGACTGCGGCGCTCGTAGTCCCTGCGACGACGCCCAATCCGTTAGACCTGATATGAACACATTAAGGAATATCGGCGACATCCGCACGCCGTGAGGGCCGGTTTTGATCAGTCAGGAATCACCGGGCAGCCCGAGAGACGGCCCAGAGCCCGATTTCTGTTGAGTTGAGGGCGACGAGCGGTCGACTAAACTCTCGCTCATCCCCCCTCATGATCGTGTGCCTCAAACCCGATCGGAGTACCCTGAACAATCCATTCGAACGGCAGGACAGCGGGTGGTGGTGCTCAACTACGCTAATCTTCCGCGGAATGTGTTTATGTCTTATCCCACCAAAACTCGTGGTTTAGCGGAACTGACGAATGACCCGACGTGAGTTCGTAATGCGCCAACGCTAGCGGCCGCGTATTTGTCTCTTAGCCGCTGAAAGACACGCGCGTGCACAGCGAAGAATGCCCGACGTCCCGGGACGTCAATTGCAGCGGCGAGACCCACATCCGGAAGCTATATTTCGGGTGAACGTGAGCGTCCTGAAAACGCATATGCGGACATTTCGTCCGGACAGCTTTCACGCGTAACAACAGGTATCTCCTATGGCTATAAGTATCGGAATTGTCGGCGCTGGCGGAATGGTCGACTATCACATCGAAGGCTTTGAATCGGCGGGTGCGGAAATCGTTGGCATCGCGGATATCGCGATCGAGCGGGCGAACAAGGTTGCGGCAGAGCGTGACATTCCCCACGTCTTCGACGACGTTTCGGATCTGCTTGAGATGAAGGGCCTGGACGCGATCTCGATTATCGTCCCGAACAAATTCCACGCACCGCTGGCCATCCAGGGCCTGAACGCCGGAAAGCACGTGTTCTGCGAGAAGCCGCCTGCGCTGAACGCCGCTGAGGTAGTCGGCATGATTGAGGCAGCGGAGGCTTCAGGCAAGATCTTGATGTTCAATTTCAACAACCGTGCGCGGCCGGAGTCGTACGCGATCCGCAACTACATCGAGGACGGTACTGTCGGAACCATCAATTCGGCGCAGGCGAAGTGGATCCGGAGAGTGGGCATCCCGGGGTTTGGCGGATGGTTCACGACACGTGCCCTCTCAGGCGGCGGCCCGCTCATCGACCTGTTGCACATGCTCGATCTTGCCCTGTATTTCATGGACTATCCGGAGCCGGCCTACGTACTTGGACAGACCTTCGACGACTTCATCAACGACAAAAACTTCAAGGGGCCATGGGGATTGCCTGACGTCGAGGGTGGGACCACGGACGTAGAGGCCGCCGCGCACGCGTTCGTAACGTTCAAGACGGGTCAGGTCTTGACCCTTCAAGCCTCGTGGGCGGAGATGGTGAGAGGTGAGGAGGTGTCGGTAGTTTTCCAGGGCACTGGTGCAGGAGGCAGGGTCGAGCGAGCGTACGCGAAGGACGGCGACGACGACAGCGCGACCGACACGTGTGAGCTTTATGTACAGGAGAATGGCATCTCGGTCAATCGGTCAATCATCGCGCAAAAGGATATCGAGATGGGACGTAACCGCTCCGCTACAAACTTCATCCGCACGATCGAGGGCAAGGAGGAACCGCTCAACACACCGGCACAGGCCCTGTCCCTGATGAAGATTATCGACGCCATTTACGAGTCAGCACGTTCGGGTCGGCCGGTCGCCTGTTAGGCCGGCCGCCCGGACAGTGATCGAATTATCATCATCGTCCTATTCCGATGAACAGGAAACTACGTATGGGTATGGTCGGTGGAGGTCGCGGAGCCTTCATCGGCCAGGTACATCGCATGGCCGCCAATCTCGACGGCAAGATTGAACTTGTGGCAGGCTGCTTCTCGTCGGATCCCGAGGTGTCACGACTGTCGGGCGAGGACTTCTTCCTCGATCCGTCGCGTGTGTACGGCAGCTACGAGGAGATGGCGCGGGTTGAGGCTGGGCTTCCAGAGGACGAACGCATCGACTTCGTCAGTATCGTCGTGCGAAACAACATGCACTTCGACGTCGCGAGCACGTTCCTGCGGGCGGGATTTCACGTCGTCTGCGATAAACCGTTGGCGTACAGTCTGAAACAGGGACTCGAATTGCGTGACATTGTGGGTGAGACGGGCCTCGTGTTCGCGCTCACGCACAACTACACCGGCTATCCGATGGTCAAGGAGGCGCGTCGGATGGTGCAGGACGGTGAGCTGGGCCGGCTCTTAAAGATAGTAGCAGAGTATCCGCAGGGTTACGCGGTCGGCGATGTCGAGGGCGGTGGTCAGGGACAGATATCCAACTGGCGCTCGGACCCGAACGTCGCGGGAGTCTCAAACGCCATCGGTGACATCGGCACGCATGCGCACAACCTGGTTCGGTACGTGTGCGGGGTGGAGGTCGACGAAATGTGCGCCGAGTTGACGGCGTTCATCCCCGGTCGTGAGCTCGATGACGACGGCAATATCCTCATTCGTTTCAAGGGCGGGGCGAAAGGAATTATCTATGCGTCGCAGATATCCAACGGCGACGAGAACGCGTTGAGTATCCGCGCCTACGGAACGAAGGCGTCGATCGAGTGGCATCAGGAATATCCGAACGATCTGATCGTCAAGTTTGCCAACGCGCCGCGGCAGGTGCATCGGCGGGGCAACGATTATCTGGGTGCGGCGGCGAAGGCGAATACGCGCACGCCGTTTGCGCATCCCGAGGGATTCATCGAGGCTTTTGCGAACGTGTACCTGGCGGCGGCGGCCGCCATCTCGGACGGCATCGATGGGAAGTCGCCGCCGGTCGGTGGATACGATTTCCCGACGGTCGACGACGGCGTCGCCGGC
This sequence comes from Rhodothermales bacterium, assembly GCA_013002345.1. Taxonomy (NCBI): domain Bacteria; kingdom Pseudomonadati; phylum Rhodothermota; class Rhodothermia; order Rhodothermales; species Rhodothermales bacterium. Next base: position 17 of record JABDKH010000375.1, on the reverse strand, counting down.
ATGGCGTTCATCGAGAC
>JABDKH010000374.1 GCA_013002345.1 Rhodothermales bacterium | reverse complement strand
CTGACGCACATCATCGAGGCCCTCGGCGGTCAGCCACCCTCGGACTCCGGCGACCTCAAGGCGACACTCATCAGTCTTCTGTAGGGCTCAGATTCGGGAGAGGCGTCCGCTGCGTTTTCCCCTCGCGTCAGCAGCCTCCAGGTTCCCGCTCGGACAGACTCTCCCGTCTCTTCTCTCGGTCTTCCCTGCTATCCGCAGCTTCGCCTGCGGCCAGCTCGTCTCTCCCCGCCTCGGCTGCGCCAGCTGAGCTGTCACGGCCTCCGCTGGGGGCTCCTCGCGCCGTACGCCGGCACTGCGTGCGTCTGGCCCTCCGTCTGGAGCCATTGCTCCTTGGCTCGGGTGAAGGAGCAAACGACACCAGCCGGAAGGGAGACGCAGATGAACAGGAAGACCAACAAGAAGCAGATGGAGCTACTGAAGTCCGAGCGGGTCCAGGAGTCGGCCGAAGCCGCCAAGATGGAGACCATCACCCGCTACCGCCTCGCCCTGGTTCGTGAAGAAGACACGCCCTACGAAGACGTCTCGCTGACCCACCCCAAAGCCGTCGCCGAGTTCCTCAACAGCCAACTGCACGACCGTCCACAAGAAGCCATGTGCGCCGTCTACCTCGACACCCGCAACCGCCTCATCGCCTGGCAGATCGCCTACCTCGGCACCCTCAACCGGGCAGCCGTCGAACCCCGCGCCCTCCTCCAGATGGCTCTCCTGACCAACGCCGCTGGCATCATCCTCGCCCACAACCACCCCTCCGGCGATCCCTCCCCTAGCGCCGAAGACCTGGCCTTCACTCGCCGGATGGCTGAGGCCGGCGACCTCATCGGGATTCGGCTCGTGGATCACTTGATACTGGCTTCCGCAGAGAAGTGGGTGTCGCTCCGGCAGCGGGGGGCCTGGTAGCGGACCAAGCCCTCACGCAGGTTCTTCCTAGGCCCTTGCTAGCTGCCTCCGGCTCTCACGGGGCTCACCAATCGGGGAGCCCTTCGCTTCGCCGATGATGACAGCTGTCCGTGGACCAGTTGTCATCATCCTTCCATGATGAGTTGGTCTTATGGCCGACCGGCGATCCGCACGCGTATTTGGGGCCGTGCTCAAGCGGCATCGGCGGGCTGCGGGCATTTCGCAGGAGAAGCTGGCCGAAAGAGCCGGCCTCGACCGGACCTCGGTCGGCCTGCTCGAGCGCGGCCAGCGGCGACCGGGACTGGACACAATCTTGGATCTCGGAGACGGCCTTGGCCTGGCGCCAGGCCGGCTTCTGGACGAGACCTGTGCCCTCCTCCTGGAGTACTCCGGCGTCTCATCGCTTCCGGTCGGCAGCTCAACGTGACGCACACGCACTTCACCCCGTTTAGTCTCGCCCTCGATTTCGACGAGGCGAGTGAGCGTCTGGATTCACATCTCTACAGGAGGGTCCGAGAGTGCCGCATCTGTCGTGGCGCACTCGAGGAGTTGAGCCGCTGGCTCCTGGCTCTCGATCATTGCGACCCGATCGTCGGGCCAGAGTTCACGACCAGGCACGACTTCTTCGCCAGCCTGATGACAGAGAATCTGACTCACGAGGATCGGCTAGCGGCACTCCGATCCGACGAGCTGTTTCACCATTGGGGCCTCGGCCGACTTCTTCTCGAGGAGTCCAGGAGCTGCCGAGAGTCCAACCCCGAGCTTTCGACAGAGCTGGCCGAGCTTGCACTCACGGTAGCCGAGCATCTGGACCCCGGCTTCTATCGGCCAGAGAGGGTCGCCGACGCGCAGGCGCAGGCGGCTGCCAACTACGGTGACGCCTTGCGCCTTCTCCATCGCCTCGACGTAGCCAAGCAGCAGTTCACAGCTGCAATCAGCTACCTCGCCAACGGGACGGGGAGGCCGCGAATCGCCTCGGGAGTTGCTAGACTCGAAGCACGCCTTCTGAAGGATAAGGGCCATCACGATGAGGCCCTTGATCTTCTGGAGCTAGCGATCGCGGCATACGAGGAAAGGGATGAAGAGTCCCGCAGCCTGCTTCACTGGATGCACGAGTCGTGCGGAGACCGGATCGAAGGCGAAGAGATAACGGATGGCACGACCCAAAACCAAACCGGGTGAAGAACGGCTCTCCCCCTCCGAGTGGGAGATCATGCGCATCTGCTGGAAGCTGGGCCGCGCCAACGTCCGGCAAATCCTGAAAGAGGACCTCAAGAAGAAGACCCGCGACTACCGGACGATTCTCACGTTCGTGAGCCGGATGGCCTCCAAGGGCTTCCTGAAGGTCGAGAAAGAGGGCAACACCAACTACTACACCGCTGCCCTGCCCCAGAAGAAGGGCCTGCAGCGCGAGATCGACCGGTTCCTCAAGGACGTTGTAGGACCTGAGGTGGACAACCTCGAACTCGTGAGGAAAGCCGTGGGCTCCAAGCTGGCCCGAAAGAGGCGTGGCTGACGCTCGAGCGCTCTTGGCTCCTATCGTGAGCCCTTAGCTAGATCGAGATTCTCCTTCAAGGTCCGTACTGGGTACTCGAACCGATATCCGCCTTCGACGGCAGTGGGAAACCGAACGAAGACAGGTTGCTTCCGATTGCGTCTCGCGACCCACTCGGCGCGGAGCACGAGATTTGGGTTATCGGGCCCAGGATTCTCCAGGTTTCGTAGCACCGCATCCTGCTTGAAGAGCTTGACCCAAACGTATCTGGGGCGTCGGCGAATAGAGCCGGTGCCCTTGAGGCCAGCTGACGCTATGGGTCTCCGCCGAAGACGCCGGACCACCTGCCGTGCAATTCGGTACAGGTCTTCCCCCGACGGGTCTTCGCCGAATCTTAGGACAGCGATAGCCTCCACCCGCCGAAGCGCCTCGGCGCTCTTGTTTTGGACATGACGAATCGAATAACGGAGACGAAGAGGTGTGACACCCGACTCTGCCCAGCGTCGCCGAACCTCCAACCCAGCCTGCGCGAGCCCAATGCGCAGAGACATTCCAGCCACGTGGATTCGTCTAGCAAGGTTAGAGCTGTCGTGCCAGAGCATGCTTGTCTCAACGACTTCACCTAGAGCCTCAGCCGGACCACCATCCCGCCGAAGCTTCGCGAGCTTGGAAGCGTCCAGGAAGATGGACCCGCTCGTTGCATGGCCGGTATCAAAGGTAAGGGCGATCCGCTCGAAGCTCGTCGCTCCAAAGTCCTGTGCTCGTGCCGCCAAATAGAGAGCCTCGAAGGTCTGCATTGTCTGGGAAGGCATTGGCGCTGAGCAAATCACTGCGAGCTGTTGTCTTCCTCCCAGGACTTCCATCGGGATCAGTCGCTCGACCGTGAGCCGGCCGTATGAGCCAGCTCCTCGAAGGGCCAACAAAGTAGCTCCAAGCGGGATTGAACGGCCCGAGAAGAGGCTTGTGTTCCTTGCGATGAACAGAAGAAGGCCAAGCGTGAGGGCATGGCAGGCTGCCACTAGCTCATCAAACAGGTGCAGGAACTCTCCAGGCGTAAGTTCCTCAGTTGCTTTTCGGTCTACGAAGCGAATCGCCGCGACAGCGAATTCCGTGTTCCCGTGCGAGATCGCGTTACGGACTGCTCCACGAAACCCTTCGACAAGGGGCCGAAATCCGAGCTTGCCTAGGCTCTCGGCACGGTTGGTGAGTGTCTGACCACAGTATTGGCGACTTCGAAGCTGCGCAAACACGGACAGAGGACAGTTGATCAAGTGGTTGAACGCGTGCTCGGCGTAGCGCTGATACTCTGGAAACCACACCTGCTCAAGCTCCGCGTAGTCGCTCGGCGAAGACAGGGAGGGAAGGTGCTCAGCATCCCAACTCGGCCCAGGCGTCACTAGCGCGTGAACCGCGTGCGTTAGCTCGCGATCCAGCGATTCGATCGCAGCAACGGCCTGGGTCGAGTTCTTCTCATAGAAGTCCAACACGCTCTGCACCAAGTCATCGTCGAAGTACTTGAAAGGCCTCGTGTTGACGAAGTCGAACAAGGAGAGCGACCAAGGCTCCTCTTCAAGCCCCACGAGCGACGAACCAAATCGCTGAAGGACGGCCTCTTTACGCAGCTCACCCTCAAACCGAACCATCGGATGTGATCCAACTAGCTTCTCTACGCTCATGGCATCAAGATCAAGCCACCTCCCGGCCTTCCTCCGCGGTTTCTTGCTGGCGGGATTAGCTCTCTGAATGGTACGACAGGGTCGCCGCGAAGCGCAGCTCTCTATTCAAATCCTATATTTGTAGTAGACTTGCCATAGGTAGCAGTTGCGCAGAGAACTCCCGACGATCCAGGACCAATGATCCCCCTCGACCAGTTCCGCGAATATCTGGGACCCGAATGCGCGCTGTCCGACGATGAAGTGCGTGAGATTAGGCGCCAGCTTCACCTCCTGGCAGAGGCGATCGTGGACGCGGCCTCGTATACACTGGCTCGAGAAATCCGTGAGCCCGACGGACCTACCTGGCCCGAGGAGAATCGGGAACTGAAGCGATGAAGGCCGTTGTCTACTGCCGCGTCTCGACCAAGGAGCAGACGAAGAATCTGAGTCTGCCGGCGCAGCGGAAGGCCTGCCGGCAGTACTGCGACGACAACGGCTGGAAGGTCGATCGCGTCTTCGTCGAGCGGGGCGAGTCGGCCAAGACGGCCGAGCGGACCGAGCTCAACAACCTGCTGGCCTACTGCCGCGAGAACCGCGGCCGTGTCCAGATGATGGTGGTTTACTCGCTCGACCGCTTCGCCCGGAACAACTACG
>JABDKH010000373.1 GCA_013002345.1 Rhodothermales bacterium | reverse complement strand
GCGATTGTCTTAGCCATCAAAGACCATTTGCCGGTGGCAATGCCGGCTCGAGGCGGGGGAATCGGGATCGCGACTCATTCCCGATAGTCCCGGGTCGAACGCGACGTACGTGAGCGTAAGGGTACTGGGGGGACCTAAAAAGGTATGAAGAAAGTGTCTCGTAAGCCAACAACGGCCTAGGGAAACGTGGTTGTCGTATTGTTCGTAGACAGGGCTGTATAGCCGTTTTCAATCCGGTGCCGCAGCTGTCGCTGCGTTTGCCGGCACGCTCCGCATTTATGCAACTGACTGTATGCCGCGCCGGATAGTTCTAAGGCCGGAGGCCTCCCCGGAAGTCGCGTCACTCGCGATCGACTACGAAAGCGAGCTGAACGCGCAGCAGCTCGCCGCTGTTACGGCACCGGGCGGCCCTGTGCTCGTCATCGCCGGCGCCGGTACGGGCAAAACGCGGACCCTGATTTTTCGGGTTGCCTACCTCGTTGAGACGGGGGTGAAGCCCGAGCGTATCGCACTGCTTACGTTTACGCGCCGTGCGTCGCGCGAGATGCTGACGCGAGCCAGTGCTCTGCTGGACGGCAGATGCAGCCGGGTTCGCGGCGGAACGTTCCATTCGTATTGCCTCGGCATTCTTCGTCGCTACGCGCCAAAACTGGGGTACGCCAACAACTTCACGATCCTCGACGCGAGCGACTCTGCCGACGTAATCGATGCCGTCCGAACCGCTGCCGGGAAACACAAGAGCGACAAACGTTTCCCGAAGAAGCGTCGCCTGCAGTCCATGTTCTCCTCCGTGACCAATCGGGGAGTCTCGCTCGAGGACATCATTGTGGATCGCTTCCCGCAGTTCGTCGATTACGTACAGGAACTGGAGGACCTGTTTCGTGGCTACGTCGACTACAAGCATCGATACGGCCTTATGGACTACGACGATCTGCTCGCCAAGACCCTGCAGTTGTTCGATCAGGATGCTGAAGTTGCAGACAGGATTTCACGTGAGTGTTTGCATTTGCTCGTAGATGAGTATCAGGACACTAACCGGCTGCAGGCGGATCTCGTGACGCGTTTCGGAGCCGTACACGGCAACGTCATGGCTGTTGGCGACGACGCCCAGAGCATCTACAGATTTCGCGGAGCCGACCCCACCAATATCTTCGAGTTTCCGACGCGCTTCCCGGGGACGCGCCTCCTCAAACTCGAGCACAATTATCGCTCGACACAGCCGGTCCTCGATCTCGCTAATCACGTTCTTGAACACGCTCGAAAAAAGTACGAGAAGCACCTCTTCTCGGATGGAAAAACGGGCGATCTTCCCGCGATTGTTCCGGCAACAGATGATCAGGTAGAGAGCCGGTTCGTATCCCAGATGGTTCTTCAGTTGCGCGAGGACGGTGTCCCGCTCAACCGCATGGCCGTGCTGTTTCGGAGCGGGTTCAACTCGTACGGCCTCGAAATCGAATTGAACCGTACCAACATCCCGTTCGTGAAATATGGCGGACTCAAACTGAGCGAGGCCGCGCACATCAAAGATGTGATCTCATATCTCCGAATCCTGGAGAATCCGCATGACGCTGTGGCCTGGAACCGTGCCCTGCAATTGCTTGAAGGTATCGGTCCGAAGACGTCGCGCGACCTGATCGAGTGGATCACGTCGGCATCGGGAAGTCCGTACGAACTGGAGGAACGTCCCTATTCACCGCGGTACATCGACGAACTGAAGCGCCTGTTCTCGATGCTCAAGACGCACCAGAAGCCGGGGTCCGTCATTGCCGAGGTCGAGGACGTCGTGGCGTATTACGAGCCCATTCTCAAGCGGAAGTACTTCGACGACTATCCCAAGCGACAGCAGGATCTTGAGCATTTTGTGGCTCTGGCTGATCAGTTCACCTCTCGAGAACAATTCCTGTCGTCGCTGGCGTTGGACCCGATCGAACTAACGGCCATCGACGGCGAACCCACGCCGGACGATGAAAGCCCGCTCGTCCTGTCCACCATACACTCAGCGAAGGGCCTGGAATTTCACACGGTGATTGTGATTCAGGCGCTGGAGGGTGTGCTGCCGTCGACCCATTCCCTGAATGACGACGACGCGCTGGATGAAGAACTACGCCTGTTGTACGTCGCCATTACGAGGGCCGAGGAGAACCTGTTCATTACCTATCCGTCGATACGTTACCGACGCTACGAAGGTGAGTATTTTGCGCGACCGTCTCGATTTATATCCGACGTTCCGGAGTCGATTCTAGAACCATGTATCCTGGTTGAGGAATCGGGCCGCGAGCTGGCAAGTCCACAACCGGTAGATCCCGCCCGACTTGCCGACGGCCTTCCTTTTGGAGTCTGATGGAAAGCACGACCTATATCGCAGACAGCCTCGACAGCGGTGACTGGCATGTAGATGTCAGAATCGTTGGCCTGGATCATCTGTATTTGATTGAAGAGATGAACGCACTGATCTTTCGCGAAGATAGAGTCATCAACACGTTCGAACGCGAGGATCTGCTGATTCTCGTGGCATTCGTGGACGGTGTTCCGGCGGGTTTCAAGATCGGCTACAAGGAGGACCGGTTCACATTCTACAGCGCCAAGGGTGGCGTCCGCAGTGAGTATCGGAGACGTGGGGTCGCCAGGATTCTGCTCCAGCACATGTGCGAAACGGCTCGCTCGTGGGGCTATCGCCGTCTCGCTTACGACACGATCCCTAACCGTCACGCCGGCATGACCGTGATGGGCCTGGCCGAGGGTTTCCAGGTGACTCGCGCAGACTACAATCCCCTCTACCGCGACTACAGACTTAGATTCGAGAGAGATCTGTAGCCCGTAACACCGGTCGTCTAGAACAGCGCGTAGATGAACGGCGCGAGGGCCGAACCCTGCGTCAGTACGATCAGAAGGCTGAGCAGGAGAAGAATAATGACGATCGGGGCCAGCCAGAACTTCTTGCGAATGCGCAAGAAATCCCAGAACTCACGAAGGATTGAGATTTTACCCATGGTCGCCTTTTCGGTACAGTTTGTCTTCTGAGCAAGTTTGAGAACGTTTTAATTCTCCGGATCGGGAACGTCCCCGGCAGCATAACGATCCCGCAACCTGTCATCGCCTCCTGCGTACCTTGCATCCCTGACCGAGCCACATCTTACACCCGCGGCTGGAGACTGTTTTGATCACGCTTCTGGCAGAATTCTGGGAAAGCCTCCGCATCGCCCTTCGCGCCCTCCGAGTGCAGAAGATGCGTTCCGCGCTCACCACCCTCGGCATAGTCATTGGTGTGGTTTCCGTGACGCTGATGGCGACCGTGGTCAACGGCCTCGAAAAGCAATTCGAGGAGGATATGGCGACCCTGGGCGCCGATGTACTGTACGTCGAGAAGTGGCCGTGGGGTATGGTTCGCGACTGGTGGAACTACATCAACCGGCCGAACATCACGGCGGACCTCGCGGAGATTATTGCTGAGAAGTCCAGGTTCGCGGTTGCAGCGGTTCCCGTGGCAAGCACGATGCGTGGGTCGGCCTCGTACGGAAGTCAAACGCTGTCCGGGGTACAGACGCTTGGGGCAACATCTGACTATCCTTTCGTCCATCAATTTGGTCTGGAGTCGGGGCGCTTTTTTTCAGAGGTCGAAGGTCGAGCCGGAAGACGCGTGTGCGTGATCGGAGCCCGCGTTGCCGAAGAGATGTTTGTCATCGGTGATCCGATTGGTAAGCGATTGAGAATTGGCGGGACTGGATACGAGGTCGTCGGTGTGTTTGAGAAGAAAGGCGAGACGGCAGATCAAACCGGATCGGCCGACCTGCAGATTGTTATTCCGTTCGATGCGTTCAAGCGACAGTTCGGGATGGAGAGGCGCGATGTGTCGGTGCGCGTACGGATCGCCGACGGAGCCGACCTGGCGGATGCAAAGGCCGAGATTACGGGCGTCCTTCGCGTTGCGCGGCGGCTCGACGCGAAAGATCCGAATGATTTCGAGATCAACGAGCAGCAGTCACTTCGTGAGCAGCTGGCGCCCGTCAAGGCGACGATCTACGCCATCGGCATCGGACTCACGGCGTTGTCATTGCTTGTCGGCGGCATCGGCGTAATGAACATCATGTTCGTGAGTGTCAAAGAGCGTACTCGGGAGATCGGAATCAGAAAAGCTGTCGGCGCGCCGGCGCGGAGCATTCTTACTCAATTCCTCGTTGAGGCCGTGATCGTTTGCCTGATCGGCGGTGCACTTGGGGTGCTGCTCGCGTTGCCGCTTGGGTTCGGCATCAGGATGTTGCTGCCGTCGACTCTCGATTTTGCAATGGTAGGTCTCGCGTTCGGAATGTGCGTTGTAATTGGAATCATTTTTGGCCTGGCGCCGGCGTGGACCGCAGCCACGGAAGAACCCATCGAAGCACTTCGCTACGAGTAGCACCCGGTGTAGAGACGCATGGCATTTCTGGAAGCATTTCGCATGGCGATTGCCGCACTTCGCGGCCACAAGATGAGATCAAGTCTCACGCTTGCTGGAATGGTCGTGGGCGTGTTCGCAATCATCGTCTCGATCACGGCAGTCAAAGTGATCGACGTGTATTTCAAGGACCGGATCAATTTTCTGGGAGCGCAGACATTTACCATTACAAGATGGCCAAGCTTCCAGTTCGGGCAGCTTGACCAGAGCATCCGCAATCGCCCGCGGATTTCGTACGACCAGATCGAGCGACTCGAACGAACGTTGTCGCTACCGGCAACGGTAAGTCCAATCGAGGACTTCCAACTCTCTCGCGTCAAGTATCGCGACCTGAGCACCGAGCCCAATATCATCTTGCTGGGAACGGATGAGGATTTCCTTGGCAACTTCAGCTGGCGGCTTGAGCAGGGGCGCTTCATCACGGCGGAGGACGTTCAGTACGCACGCCCTGTGGCCGTGTTGGGCTCCGAGATTGTCGAGGAAGTGTTTCCGAACGAGACTGCCCTCGGCAAGACGATTCGGTTCGACGGCCACCGCTTCGAGGTAATCGGGGTGCTGGAGAGCAAAGGGAATTTCCTTGGCTTCAGTCTCGATAGCCGGCTGTACACCCCGATAACCCGCGGGTTCACGCTGTACGGAGCCGCCAATCGCAACATCGCGAGTACGAGTGTTCGTGCATCTAATCCGGTGCTGTATCCCGCTGTGGTGGAGGAGGTTACCGGCCGATTCCGAACCATTCGCAAGGTGCCTCCGGGCGAGCCGAACAGCTTCGAGATCTCGACGAACGATACGATGCAGTCGGTGTTTGCTGCATTTACGGGCACACTGACGACGGCCGGCGCCATCATCGGCCTCATTGCGCTGCTGGCGGCCGGAATAGGGATCATGAACATCATGCTGGTGTCCGTGACAGAGCGCACCCGCGAGATCGGCGTGCGCAAGTCCGTTGGCGCAAAGCGCAAAGATATCATGAGGCAGTTCTTGCTGGAGGCGTTCTTCCTGTGTCAGGTGGGCGGCGTCATCGGCATTGTGCTGGGTATTATCGTTGGGAACGGCACAGCCATTTACTTCGAAATCGAGGCGGCCTTCCCGTGGGGCTGGGCGATATCGGCCGTTGTGATGGTTACGATTATCTCTCTGGTCTTTGGCGGCTACCCGGCCTTCAAGGCGGCGCGTCTGGATCCGATCGAGTCGTTGCGTTACGAGTAGGGTCGGTTCCGATCACCGCCAATCGGAAGTGCCGGAGTTCATAGTTTGCTTCCCTTAAGATTTGCATCGGGGACCCGGTGCGTGCTACGAACATGAACCAGCAGTCGGACATAAAGCAAGCCATCGGCCGGCACGTGGCGGGAATGATCGAGGATGGCATGGTCATCGGAATCGGGACCGGATCGACGGCTGCCTGTGCCATCGAGGAAATCGGGCGGCGGATTCATCGCGACGGCATCGGTATTCGCGGCGTGCCGACGTCGTTTGCCTCAGAGCGTCTGTCGAGACGGTGGGAGATTCCGCTTACAACGCTTGACGAAAGTCCCGAACTGGATCTTGCGTTTGACGGGGCCGACGAGGTTGATCCGGAATTGAACTTGATCAAAGGCAGGGGCGCGGCTCACACTCGCGAGAAAGTTGTGGCCAGTGCGGCACGTCGGTTCGTCGTAATGGTCGACGCATCGAAGCGCGTCGACGTGCTCGGATCACGGATGCCCGTTCCCGTGGAGGTGCTACCGATGGCGGTGTCGCCGGTGATGCTCAGTCTCGAGAAGCTAGGCTCGACGGCTATCCTGCGGCAAGGCATCAACAAGGATGGTCCGGTTGTCACCGATCAGGGAATGTGGGTCGTGGATGCGCGCTTCGAGTCGATCGACGATCCTGCCACGCTGGAGAAGAAGCTCGATGCGATCCCCGGTGTGCTGGGGCACGGGCTGTTCGTGGGCCTGACGACAGATCTACTCGTCGGACATTCGCTTGAAAAGATTGAGCACGTGCGAGCCTAGGCCGCGGCGGGATCAGCAAAAGAAAAGGCCCGACTGATTAACAGCCGGGCCTTTTGAAATTCTGCCGTGCGTGGATTACTTCAGTTTGAACGTAATCGGGAGCGACATCTTCACCTTGACGGGCTTGCCACGCTGCTTGCCGGGCTTGAACTTGGCCTGGCTAACGGCGCGAATCGCCTCGTCGTCGCATCCGGCGCCAATCCCTCGGACCACGACGGGGTCAACGACGTTGCCCTGCTCGTTTACTACGAACTGAACGATAACGCGTCCTTCCACTCCTGCCTTCTTGGCAATCGGCGGATAGGAAATCATCTTCTGCACACTTTGCAGTCCTCCGATCAGTTCGGGCATCGTCTCCACGATGACGAAGATCTCGGGCTCTGGCTCCTCCTCATCGGCCGGAGGCGGAGGCGGAGGTGGCAGGTCCATCACTTCGTCGATATCCAGCGAAGCATCGAGATCCAGTTCATCATCTTCCAGGATTTCATCATCAGGAACCTCGACCGGAACCGGCGGACGCGGCGGTGGCGGTGGTTTCTGGATGATCTTGGTCTGCACGATCTCCTCCATCTGGACCACTTCCTGCTCCGGCATGACGATCTCGAACGATTCGTCATTTCGGAGGTCGATATTGAAGGCCAGAATCAGGAGCATCAGCGACGCGACGAGTCCAACTTGCACGAACATTGGATAACGTCGGCGGAGATTCGCTTTTTCGGTTTTTCTCAGAGCCATTGGACTAGCTGGCCGCGTTCGCGGATTGTTAGATTTGTGTTAAGGCGAGAGTGTTACCAGCGGACGAAAGGCCGTGTTCCACCACCCCCCATTGATACGAAAAACGACCGAATCGCACAAATATTGCGCACCGATTCCCAAGCATGACAATCCGGGCGGTCAAAGGTTGCCACGGTTTCCCGATTTACCTCTTTTTGCAGCCATGAAGGCCAGACTGCCGACGATGAGCCCGATCGTGTTTGCCAGGGCATCCATCATGTCGGGTGTTCTCTCCCACGGAAGAATACCCTGATACCATTCGGTCAGGAAGCCGAACGCCGTTCCGAAGCCGAGGACCAGGATCAATCGTCCCGGAAAGGATCTGCTGCCGGCTTGAAGCCAGAGCCATGCGAAAACGGCGAATAGCCCGAAATGGGCCACCTTGTCCACGAGCTTGATTTCGATCTTCGGCAGGTCCGTTCCTGGTATCGAACATGCGGCGACGATGAGCAACGTCCAGGCGATTGCCAGTCGCCACCTGTTGGCCTCACTCACGTGCTGAACTCCGCGAGTACTTGTGGGAGCAGATCAACGATGTCGCCGGCCATAAGGCTGTCGCGGAAGTACTGGTCGGAAAATCTCTCGACGGTTCGGCCGCCGACGAACAGCGCCGCCATCGCAGCATCGACAGGCCGTAGCCCCTGCGCGAGATAACCCGCGCACATTCCGGCAAGCACATCGCCGGTACCGGCGGAGGCCAGCGCCTGGTTTCCGGTTGGATTGATATGCACGCTTCCGTCGGCGCACCCGACAACACTTGGAGCTCCCTTAAGTATGATGGTCACGTTCCATTTCTTCGCAAATGCGCGCGCCGTGTCTACAGCATCTAACGGGCCGGACGTGTCGCCTGCGAGCCGTCGGAATTCTCCGAGGTGTGGAGTCAGCACCCAGTTCGGTCGGCCGTGCTTCAGGAGAAACGCTTCGTCCAGCGCGAACAGGGCATCGGCATCGACTACGGTTGGAAGATCGACGCTCTGGAGGAAGTTGCGAACGAACTCGCCCGTTCCCTTCAATCGTCCGAGTCCGCACCCGATGAGCGCTGCGGCGGCCTGAGCCTTTCTCGACTGGATAGCCTGCATGCTCTCTGCGGGCATCAGCCCGTCTGCCGAGACTGGAAGGGCCAGAGTCATCACCTCGGTTAGCCGGGCCGCCAGGGTTGACTGGACAGTCTGTGGACATGCGCACACAACCGCTCCGGCGCCTGTGCGTGCAGCGGCGGTCGAAGCGAGCGTGGGGGCCCCGGTCAGTCCCGGCGATCCTGCGATCGC
>JABDKH010000372.1 GCA_013002345.1 Rhodothermales bacterium | reverse complement strand
GTCCACGAGGCTCCCGCGTCTGTGGTATAGAAAATTGTACCCTGCAGTCCGGCTGCCCAGCCCTCCACTCCGTCTTCGTTCATTGATGCGGCTTGCAGCAGCGCGGTCGACGGCGTACTGGCGGTATTCCACGTGTTGCCACCGTCGACAGTCTTGATCACGGTGCCCAGGACGCCGACGGCCCATCCCCTTAATGCGTCGACGAATTGAACGTCGAACAGCTCCGTCGTGACCGTGCTGTTTTGCTGGGCCCAGTTTTCGCCCCCGTCCATGGTGCGCAGGACGAGTCCCTCCCAGCCGACGATCCAGCCATCCAGATCGTTAACGAAATGGACGGACCTGAGCGGATTGGTCGTATGACTTTCCTGTTTGACCCACGTGACTCCACCGTCACCTGTCCGCAGAATCGAACCAAAGGGCCCAACAGACCAGGCCGTGTCGGGATTCAACTGAAACACGGAGTAAAGCTCGTTCCCCTGCGGCGATGGATTCTGCCAGTACCAGCCCGACTGGGCAGCAGCTCCAATGGATACGGAAGTGAGGACAATACCAATCTTGAGTGCGCGGAACGTCAACATGTCAATCACCATCGAGATTTGCCGCAGCCGGGTGCGTGTGGTGTCCGGCCAGATGCGGCCGACCGAGGAGCGTGCGGACGCAACGGGACTAGACAGCTTCGAACCTACGTGTGGGTGCCGGCATGTCGCGTGGGGAAGGGCCTTGAGCGGATCTCGGCAGATCCCTCATTTCCGCGTAGGCTCCGGCCGGTGCATTATGCGGATGAACGGCATCACCGCCCATTCCCACCGCACTCGAGTTCTCGCCTCCAAAGCACGCGTTCGCGACGCTGCAGGCCTACGACGTTACGGGAAGACTCGTCGCCCGTTTGGTGTTCGGTATGCGTTAACCAGGAGAATATCCGGTGGAGTGGAACGCCCGGGACAAAGCGAGTGGGGTCTTCTTCTTCAGACTTCAGCAGGGCGAGGTGGCTGATGTGAAGCCGATGATTCTGCTGAAATTGATCATCCTGATTAAGTCCGGGGAACTCCAAAGCAAACTCATCGACACTGCCGTAGAGAGTGAGGTGCTAACCTGGCAGAGGTGCGTTGGTGGAGTAGCAGCGCCCTAACCCTTGCCCATCTGGAGTTACTTCGGTTTCGCGGACACTCATGGGAATTGGAACAGCTCTCGCATACTGATCGCGTGCGCGAGGCCAGGAGAGTGAAGCGAGCCTCTCGTGGCCGCCGCTTGGAAAAACACTTGAGAAGTCATTTGTTCTTAGTAGTCCTGCAGCGTGTCTTCTTTTTGTCACGATTTTCTGAACCGACCGTTTCAGCTATCGTCAAACGCGCCAGCATCCAGTAGATTCCTGACTCGAACCTTTTGGACAAGTGATAGGGCTAACGGCCAGTAATCTGAGGAAGACACGAGTGTATCATCCGTCAACCGTCATTCGTCAGATCTGCACCTGCTGGTTCGCGCTGCTGCTTGTCGGTCTGCCCGTAGCGTCGGTCGTGACAGCCCAGGTGCCGCCCGAAGATGCCATTGCCGGAGCCAGAGTTTCTGTTGCCCCGAATCCGCGATATTCGGCTGGCCCCCTTCATCGCTGGATCTTCGGTACCGAGTATCGCGACATCTGGGGGATTCCCGTCAAGATCGAGGTCATGGACATTTCGAAATTTGCCGGTGGACTGACACCTATCAAGAAGGGCGGATTCGGACAGACGACCAGTCTGCACATGCGGGGCACCGACGGGATCCGATACGTGTTTCGCTCTCTCGACAAAGATCCTGCGCGAGGTCTTCCCGACGATCTTCGGCACACGTTTGTCGGGAATGTGGTTAACGACCAGATCAGCTCCCAGCATCCGTACGCCTCGCTGATAATCCCGAAGCTTAGCGATGCGCTCGGCATCCTGCACGTGACGCCGACGCTCTACGTGATGCCGAATGACCCAGTGCTCGGCGAGTTTCAGGAAGAGTTTGCCGGACTCGTCGGCGCCATCGAGGAGCGACCCAACGAAGGGCCGGACGGGGAGCCGGGATTTGCCGGATCGACCAAAGTGAGTTCTTCGTCCGGGATGTTCGACGACCTTGAAAAGGATGCTCGACAGAGAGTCGATGCGGTGAGCTTTCTGCGGGCCCGTCTGTTCGACGTCTATGTCGGCGACAGAGATCGCCACTTCGACCAGTGGCGTTGGGCCCGCATGGAGAACGCGGATGGTTCCTACCGCTGGCTTCCGGTTCCGAAGGACCGTGACCAGGCCTTCAAGATCAATGACGGCCTGATGATGTCACTCACGAGGATCTACCAACGCCAGTACGTTTCCTTCTCCGGAAGGTACCCCAGTATTGAGGGCGCATCATTCAATGGAAGAGAGATGGACCGTCGTCTGCTGGTCGGTCTCAAAAAGGCCGTCTGGGATTCCGTTGCGGCCGACATGGAGCAGCGTCTAACTGATACCGTGATCGTGGAAGCCGTATCGAATCTGCCGGCGGAAATCTACGCATTCCACGGCAAGGAGCTCGAAGATCAGCTGAAGACTCGCCGTGATCAGCTGCGCCAGATGTCCGACGATTACTATTCGCTGCTGGCCAAGTACGTTGACTTGCATTCCACCGATGAGGACGACGTCGCAGAGATAGAACGGCTCGCCAGCGGCGCGGTCCACGTAAAGGTGCTAACATCCGGAGTCCCGTATTTCGACCGAACCTTCCTGCCCGAGGAAACAAAGGAAATCCGGATACTCACGCATGGCGGTTCCGATCGCATCACGGTTCGAGGGGACTCCGAAACAAGCATCAAGCTCCGCATCCTGCCCGGAGGAGGGGACGACGTGATGGTGGACTCCAGCTTCGTGAGAGGAAGTGGCGGCGAAACGCTCTTCTACGACGACCGGGGAGACAATTCTGTCATTCTGGGCAAGCGGTCCAAGCTCGATGAGAGCAAGCCGCACGAGCGACATCCCGATGAGCTTTTCCTTCCACCCGCGCCCGAAGATGACGAAGCACGAATGGCCCAGAGCTGGGGGCGATACACCTACCCGCTGGCACTGGTATACTATGCGCCCGACCACGGGGCGATAGCGGGTGCCGGGGGATTCGTGGTCAAGCATGGCTGGCGAAAGCTGCCGTTCAAATACAGGTGGCAGACCATGGCCCAGTTCTCAACGAGTGGGCGTGGCAAGATCGCCACGGGCCTGTCATTTCCGAACGCCTCCAGCAAGCTGTCGGTCACATTAAGCGCTTATTACTCTGGGCTCGAGTTCGTGCGCTTCTTTGGCTTCGGCAACGAGACTGATCCCGTGGGCGATTTCCCCGGCGAAGACTTCGACTCGGAATTCTACAGAACTCGTCATACCGACCTCTTCTTCTCACCGTCTCTTGACATTGACCTCGGAGGCAAGACGTCTCTGGAACTCGGCCCGGCGGTCCAGTTCGTTGGCGTCAGATCAGACGCTGACGAACTGTTGGGTCAACCGTTCGCTCAACAGTCCTTCTTCGGGTCTGACGACGATCTCGTGTTGGTCAGCGGAAACGCAAGCCTCCAGATCGACACGCGCGACAATCCTGGTGCAGCTGCCAGCGGATTCCATCTTCACGCAGGCGGGAAGCTTGTTCCGCGAGTGCTCGGCGTGGATGATGAGGCGAGGGACGAGGGCTCGTATGGTAGGATCTTCGGAAGCGCCGCAGCCTACTTCACTCCCGGCAACGCCGCAAAGAATCCGATGGTGGCGCTACGTGTCGGTGGCGAGAAGGTCCTGGGCGATTTCGATGACGTACCGTTCTACGAGGCTGCCTTCATCGGAGGGGCAAAGAACGTCCGTGGCTTCAGGGAGAATCGCTTTGCCGGCGATGCCGCCGTGTACGGGAATGCGGAGGTGCGCCTGAAAGTGATCCGGGTTAAACTGATCTTCCCCTGGGACGTGGGTGTTCACGGCCTGGTCGACGCAGGCCGAGTCTGGTATGAGGAGGGTGATGGCGCCGATAAGATCCACACGGCGTTCGGCGGCGGTCTCTGGCTCGGTATCCTGAACAGAACCCAGACGATTAGCTTTTCTGTCGCCTCAAGCGACGAAGAGACTCTGTTCTACGCCCGTGCTGGATTTCACTTTTAGAAGTAGCCGGCTCCCGAATCCGGTCAATCCTCAGCAGGGCCTGCCGGTAACGGCCACGCGTGTTTGGCTGCAACCGGCAGTCGGGCCTTGCCACCAGCCGGCTGTTAGGCTGTGAGTCGCAATGCATCGGCTAGCATTCAGTCGAGAGATGTCTTGCAGCCGGCCCACCTCCGGTGTAGGCACGCGTGTCTAAAATCGAGTCCACCTCCAGGACGATGTGACGATTATCGGAGCGATTTGATTGACCAGACGGATTGCTCTTCAGCCGTCACCAATGTTTGATGGCGACCGTTGGTCAATGCGTGGCAGGGCGACGACGCGCCCGCCGCAAGCCATCGGCGGCAGCCGCACGTCCCGTGCATACGTCGGAGGCCCGGCGACTCAAGTGAAGTTGTAGGGTCTGCACAATACCGGCGCGGCCCCGGCGTTCTTATGGTCGAAGGACTTTGCACCGGGATAGCTAAATCGTCGGGTGAGACCAATGAAACGACACTCTGGAAACATGGCAGTCATCGCGATAATCGTCGCCTTTGCGACGTTGGGCACCGCCCGGTTCATCCGCGATTTCAAAGCAGAAAACGGACTCACCGTGCGATTCGGCACGAGTTTCAGTCATCCCGTCTTGCTCGGCGGCACGCAGCAGACCGCATTCATCAAAGTGGATCTGACGGGCTTCAAAATCGAACGCGAGTCGGACCGCACACCCGTCAACGTCGCATTCGTGCTCGACAAATCGGGTTCGATGGGTGGCCAGAAGATGGAGCAGGCCATCGAGGCAACCATCATGGCCATCGACCATCTCAGCACGGGCGATGTGGTCTCGGTGATCGTCTACGACAGCGGTGCCCGCGTGCTGATGCCGGCGACCGAGGTCACCGACAAGGAAGCCATTCGCCAGAAGATTCGAAGCCTCGTCGCGGGGGGCGGCACCGCGCTGTACGCAGGTGTCTTGCAGGGCGCCAGCGAGCTGCGAGAGTTCCTGGATCCGCACCGCGTCAACCGCGTCATCCTTCTGTCGGACGGGCAGGCGAACGAAGGCCCGAGTACACCCTATGAACTGGGAGAACTCGGGGCCGCGCTCATCAGGGAAGGGATTTCCGTAACGACGATCGGACTCGGACTCGGCTACAACGAAGACCTCATGACGCAACTCGCTCTGCGTAGCGACGGCAATCACAACTTTGTCGAGAATGTCGATGCGCTGGCGATGATCTTCAATCAGGAATTCGGCGACGTGCTTTCCGTCGTCGCCCAGGATGTGCGGGTGACCATCGATTGCGAAGACGGCATCCGGCCGGTTCGTGTGCTCGGGCGCGAAGCAGAAATAAACGGGCAATCCGTGACCGTCACGCTCAATCAGCTCTACAGCGAGCAGGAGAAGTATGTGCTGCTGGAGGTGGCGACGGAGCCGAAGGTCTCCGGTGATGAGGTTGAGATCGCTCAGGTGTCGATGACGTACGCGAACATGTTCACG
>JABDKH010000371.1 GCA_013002345.1 Rhodothermales bacterium | reverse complement strand
GCTCTTCTTGCTTCTGCAGCGCCTCTCCTCGTACATATCGGAGTCACATTGAACAACGTCCGCGCACGCAGAGGTCTTCATTATGTCATCTCCAGGAAAAGCGATTCTGTACGGCTTTCTGATCTGGTTGATCGTCTTTGTCGTCGCGTTCGCCATCTTCCCGATCCGCGAGTCGTGGCGCGCGCTGTTTGAGGCGATCATGCCCGTCGCAATCGTTCTTGCAACGACAACGTTCGCCCATCTCTATCTGAGCAAGACCTCAGAGAACGTTCTGTGGGAAAGTCTGGTCGTCGGTGGCCTGTGGTTCGTCATCAGCCTGCTGATTGATCTGCCGTTGATGTTGACGGGGCCGATGGAGATGCCGCTGACGGAGTACGTGGCAGACATCGGAGTTACTTACCTCATAATTCCGATAATTGAGGCGGGCATGGGTCTGGTTCGGACGGTGGCTTTCAGGGAAAGTCAGAACGTTGCGTAGTCGGAGTGAGCACGATCCGATAGTTGCGACGATGCCGCTCTTGCACGCGATTGTTACCTTTCCGGGCAACAGCATCAGAAATATCTAGCCGTAAAAGCACCTCATCCTTTGACCGCACTCCGACTCACTCCCGTCGTTCTAAGCCTGATCATACTCGCCGCACACTTCTTGCGCGCCGAGAGTACACTCATTGTCGTGATACTGATCGGGTCACTCGTACTCCTCTTCCTCGTTAAACGGCCATGGGTCGTCCGCGTGATACAGACTATTCTCGTTCTCGGAGCGATCGAGTGGGTGCTGACGCTATCCGAATTGATGTCGCGGAGGATAGAAATGGGCCAGCCGTACATGAGGCTTGTCGCCATCATTGGCTCGGTGGCTTTTTTGACCGCCGTTTCGGGGCTGGTGTTTCGAAGTGAGTCCTTGCGCAATCGGTATCGAATGAATGGAGCAGATACGAGCGCCGAAGAGCAGGCCTAGTTCATCAGACCAGTGACATCGAAATGAAGATCTTCGCTGCGTACTACCTGCTGATAAGCTGCCTCTTCCTGATTGGGTATGCAGTCTACGTACTGGTCTCCCAGTGGGCTGACGTCGAGCCGGGCGACCTGGCGCTGCTGATGGTCTTCTGGATCATGCCGTGCATCGCGGGGATCTACGTGGTAGTTGCAAACCGACTGGTCGCGCGCCGGCGGACAGGTTCGCCGGACACAGACGCATGAGATGCTGACGCTTCTGGATGTATCCTTCTTTCTGTTTCACACCGGTTTGATGGTATTCAATCTTACGGGGTGGATCTGGATGAGGACGCGTCGGCTGCACCTGGCGGTCATCTCGTTGACGGTGCTCTCATGGTTCGGACTCGGCATGTTCTACGGAATCGGGTACTGTCCCTGTACGGACTGGCACTGGCAGGTGAAAAGAGCGCTCGGTGAGGTTGAGTTGCCGGTATCGTATGTGAAGTATTATCTGGATCGGTTCACCGGGCTCGATCTGGATCCGATGGCCATCGACGTGAGTGTCGCCGTGCTTGGGGTCGGGGCACTGCTCGTGTCCCTCGTACTGAATCTGAGAGATTGGAAACGGACGCATGCAAGAGCCTGAGATTGATCGGAAGATGAAGCGACTCGCTGTGTTTTGCGGGTCTCGCACTGGATCGGACGGGGTGTTTTCGTCCGCGGCCCGTGAACTCGGTGACGAAATGGTTGGTCGCGGGATCGACCTTGTGTATGGCGGCGGAAACGTCGGACTGATGGGTGTACTTGCCGATGCGGTTCTGGAGGCCGGGGGATCGGTCACGGGCGTCATTCCGCAGGCACTTGCCTCAAAGGAGTTGGCCCACAATCGGATACAGGACCTGCGCGTCGTGGCTTCCATGCACGAACGAAAGGCGCTGATAGCAGATCTCTCGGACGGATTCATGGCGCTTCCTGGCGGCATCGGGACGCTCGAGGAGTTCTTCGAAGTGTTGACATGGGGCCAGCTCGGGTTTCATCCCAAGCCGGTGGCGCTTTTGAACGTGGCCGGTTATTACGACGGTCTTCTATCCTTCATCGATCATGCGGTGGCGCACGGTTTCGTTCGGCACGTGCACGGAAAGATGGTGATCTCGGGACCGTCGGCTGCCGAACTTTTGGATAGCATGGCGGCCTACCGTTCGCCGGGCATTCCCAAATGGTTAGATCGAGAGGAATTATGATCTATCGCAGACGTAGAACAGCATTGACGGGCATTGCCGGCGCCACAGTATTGATCGGGCTCCTGGCATCTGTTTGTCAGATGAAGCGCACGCCCGAGAGCGGACCGGCCACAAGTCAGGAGTCCGATTATGTGACGGCCATTCACGACGTACTGTCGATTGACGGAGAACTCGGAATGCAGCGAAATCGTGCAACCGAAACGGAGTCGATCGTCTCATCCATCCGGGCATACGTGGCTGGAATCGACGGGACTGACTTCAGTGGGTGTCCCGAGGATTTCACGGAAGCATTCCGCTGGCATCGTGACGCGTGGGAGAAATCGATCGCCTTCTTTGAACGGTTTCCGAGTCTGCGCGGTGAGATGCACGATGTCTTCGAAGCGATACGATCCGAAGGGGGTGAGACGCAGACAGAACTGGAGCGCGTCGAAGCGTTGATATGGGATTCGTGGGCGGAGGTGGAGGCGGTTGCCGCGGACTATGGTGCGATCGAGCCGTCCCGGTAGTACGCCAATCTAAAACGGCCCGGTCCGCGAACGAACCGAGCCGCCTTGTCCAAGCTCGAATTTTGATCAAGTCCCGGACTGGCAGGGGCCGCGCCTAGTCCTCGAATTCGATCTCCTTGAATCCATCTTCGATCTCCACTTCGAATTCGATCAGTTCACCTGTGGAACCGTAATCAAAGGTGGACAGGTCGACGACACTCCCGTCGGCGTCCTTCAGCCATTCGGACGGATCGACAACGACAGTGATCTGATCTTCATTCGCGGTATCGATCGTGATAGGAGGATCGAAGGCCATCTCGATTTCTATTTCCGCGTCGGCGTACACCGTGAACGGACGAACCTCGCCACCCGGACCCGGCGTTTCGAATTCACCGACGAATGCCATGCTCGCTTTGGCGGGCCAGGCCGGGAAGTCGGTGCGGATCTGGGCGAGGAGAGCAGCCGTCTGCACAGCCGAATCCTCATCGTCCTCGAGATTCTCGATCTCGAAGTCCAGTTCCTTGTAGGTGTCGGGAGTGATGTTGGCGCTGGCGACCGTTACTGTGGTTTCGTCAAGCGGAAGATCGAGGAAGAACGGGGGAGCTTCGAATTCCTCACAGTTGTCGTCGTCCTGAGCGTCCGTCAGAAGGTCGCAGTCATCGTCGTTTAGTCGGTCGAGTTCGAATTCTGCGACGATCAGATGGACACCGGTGAGACGCAGAGTTCCGTTCGATCCAGCGATCTCAAGTGTGCCTGCGGCTGTCTTGGCCAGTGACTGGGACCCGTCGGCCACACGAAACTGGACCTGGATTGCGCCGGAATCGCTGGCCGAATCGCAGCCGACGAAGAGGGTTGATGCGGCGACGAGGGCCACGAGAATGTTTTTTCGCATTGTATCCGGGAAAGGTTGTTAGGAGACTCAGTGTATCGGTGAGTCAAGTCCTCTATTCAAGTTTCCTGCCAAAAGGGGTGCGAAGGGCCGCAAAGAACCGTAACTCGTTCTCCGCAATACCGATAGAAGGAATTTTACCATGTCGATGCCATCGGTCATCCACGCGCAGAGGTGGTTCATCGTGCGCAGACGCGGTGGCACCTGTGCAGAATATTCGCGGCCCGCGTTGGAAGAGCCGTCAGCCGTCGCCACCGCCGGCGACCGCCAATCGGGAGAGTTCAATCAGCTTCCAGTATGGCGGCGGGTAGCCCTGCTCGGATCGAAATCGCGTCGCGTCCCGATAGACGGTCGCCGCGATGGTATCGTGCCGGTCGGAGAACGACTTGTTGCGAAGTGCTGCGGCCGGAGACATTCCCTCAGGAATCGGACCCGTTCCGCCGGCCTGGTTACGAAGCCAGCTGTAGGCCTTCGCGATTCTCGCCGGAGCAAGACGGTACCATTCGAAGTCAAGATCATCGCCACGCTCGGCGCCCTCGAGCATGACGTCGATGACCGCGTTGTCGATGTGGTCCTTGAAAAGCGTCTCCGGGTCGCGCCACTCCGCGACCACAGCCAGTTGCGGATCGTATTCCAGATCAGAGGGCTCCTGCGTTTCGAAGTGTCGAACGCCGAAGGCGGAGAGCCACCGTCTCAGGCCGTCGGACGATATGGTCGATAGTCCCATCCAGAGTGTGACGCCGACCTCGCCGTAGGCCGCCGACGCCACCTCCGAGCAGAAGAGTCGAGAGGGATCGTTATAGTCCATCTCAAAGTCGTATGGAATGTGGCCGCCCAGAGCACCTTCAAGCGCGAGGGTGGCGGCGCGATGAGGCAGCATGGGATCCTCGATGAGCGCGGGAAGGTCGGCGCGGGGACGAAGCACCATGATCCGGAGCTTCTTGTCCTGAAGGTACTGTTCGGCCGTTGCGACCGTGACGCCAACCTCAATGTGTGCCTCTATGATCGACGCCTGTCGCGTGCTGCCATCCACATGCACCAGCGCGATGTGGGAGAAATTTCCCGGATAGTCATTTCCCCGCGATATGAGCGCGGATGTCGGATAGCCCCCTCGCGACACAAGGATGTCGCCGGAGTGAATCTGAAGTCCATTAATCTCGACCGACGGGGTGGCCGACGGTTCAGCACGACCCTCAACGAGAGTGACCATCTCATCCGAATGCTGAAGCATCACCTCTTCAACGGCGGCTCGTCCTCCATAGAGGCTGCGATACAGTCGCTGTCTGGCACCGATCGTATTGACATCCCAGTCTCGCGACTGGTGCTTGATGCCGTCGCGAATTTCCCGGTACGTCGCGACGAAATCGGGAAGGTGATCAGGGCACGCCGCTACGGCGGGGGCAAGGTCAAAGAACGCCGTCTCGAGCGAGTCAAAGATCGAATGATCGTATTCATACGGGCTGTGGCGGAGTTCCTGCGTCGCGCTTTGCAGGTTCAAACTTCGAGCGACTACGGATTCCGAAATCTCGTCGCAGTCGCTATCCCGCGCGGCAACGTATTGCGATTCGAGTGCGATCCACAGAGAGTCCTGATTCCAGACGAAGCTCTGGCCCCTCACCGGGCCATCGCCAGGATCTGGTGGGCTGCCCGGAATTGAGAGGGCAAGAAAGGATGCTACCAGAGCTCCTGCTGTCGTGGATGCGATTTTCATAAAGGTTCTGAGGTGGCTATGACAAGGCGTGACGTGTCTGGGGATGCTCATACACCCGAAGCAGCGATGCTGTTCGGCCGGATGATTACCGGGTTTTGCTTTCACATCCCGGGGAATACCACGTTTTCTTGCACTCCCGCCGTCATCCGATCTCGCCGTGGGTGACTCTTGAGGTCAGAGTCGGACGCGGATCCCGTTTTCGACGAAGAGGTCATGTTTCTCGAGATTGTCGGGCGGCCCGTTGTCGAATCGCTGGCGCAGGGCTACGCGGAGAGACACCGCTTCTGTAATGCCTACTTCAAAGGCCGCATCGTGCAGCAGGCGGACGTCCGAAAAACGGTCAACGCGTGGTTGCGCATAGACGGTGCTCGACAACATGCTCCGCTT
>JABDKH010000370.1 GCA_013002345.1 Rhodothermales bacterium | reverse complement strand
TTCCATCGAAAAGCCGCGCACTTCGGTGGCCTTTTGCGGACGGATGAGAAGGAGATCTTCGCTACCGAGCTTTGTGAAAGCGTTGCGGACGGGTTGGCGAGAGACGCCAAAACAGCGCGCGACCTCTGGAGAGCCCCCATCGGGTGGTCCAATTAAAATGTTAGTGCATGATCGGCCTCTGGTCCATCGGGATGGAGCTTTCTGGCGCTGGCGGTCGGTACCCCAATGCGCTGTGCGGCCTGACGGTATTGTAGTGGACGCGCCATCGTTCGATCAGGATCTGGGCTTCTCTGAGCGAGTAGAAGATTTCGCCGTTGAGCAACTCATCGCGGAATCTGGCGTTGAAGCTCTCACAATAGCCGTTCTCCCAGGGTGATCCCGGCTCGATGTATGCGGTCTTCGCACCGACAGCTCCGATCCAGTCCCTGACCTTCTGGGCGATAAACTCGGGGCCGTTGTCAGACCTTATGAACTCAGGCGGTCCGCGCAGGATGAACAGGTCTGTCAGAGCGTCTACCACGTCGATGGAATTGAGCTTGCGATCGACACGGATCATCAGTGCCTCCTTGGTGTATTCGTCAATGATATTGAGCGTGCGATAAGCGCGACCGTCGTGGGTGCGGTCATGGACGAAGTCGTAAGACCAGACATGGTTCGGACGTTCAGGCCGCAGCCGGACGCACGAGCCATCATTCAGCCAGAGACGGCCCTTCTTTGCCTGTTTCTGTGGAACCTTCAGCCCCTCACGTCGCCAGATGCGCTCAACCCGCTTGTGGTTTACATACCAGCCCGAGTTGTTGAGCAGCCCCGTGACCATGCGATATCCGTAGCGCCCGTATTTGCGGGCAAGCTCGATGATATCCTCAGTCAGCAGTTCTTCATCAGATCGGCCTGTTGGAACCTTGCGTTGAGTGGAGCGATGCTGTCCCAATGTGCGGCAGGCGCGGCGCTCAGATACGCCAAGCGTCTGCCGCACATGATCGATGCACCGACGGCGACGCGAAGGGCTCAGTAGTTTCCCCGTGCAGCCTCGGT
The DNA here is from genome assembly GCA_013002345.1 of Rhodothermales bacterium. Taxonomy (NCBI): domain Bacteria; kingdom Pseudomonadati; phylum Rhodothermota; class Rhodothermia; order Rhodothermales; species Rhodothermales bacterium. Next base: position 2,829 of record JABDKH010000370.1, on the reverse strand, counting down.
CAGGATCAACTTGTCCAGCGTCAGGTCAGAAACAGCGCGCCTCAGATGCTGGTTCTCTTTCTCCAGCTCTTTGAGACGCTTCAACTGCGCCCGCCCCATTCCACCATACAATTTGCGCCATCGATAATAGGTCTGTTGCGTCGTCCCAACCTGCCGAACTGCATCCGCGATGGCCATGCCTTGGCTCTGCAACACTTCAATCTGGCGCAGCTTCGTTACGATATCTTCAGGCTTCTCTCGTTTTCCAGCCATTCTCTGGTCCTCCTAAAATCAGGATATTCCTATCCCATGTGGGTGGACCACTTTCAGGGGGCTATTCCATTACTCAATGAGTTGCGGTAATGAATATGGCGCTTGAAAGCCTCTCACTTCTAACGCCTTCCCGGCCTTCGGGCCAAGCTGTTCAGGGAGGTTTCCTGGTCGGCCTCAACCCTATTCAGGGCATCGTTGACAGACGGACGCCCCGACTTGCCATCTATGAAAGGGGAACAATCCAATTGGCAGGCCTATGCAAAGCGCCGCCCCTGGCCACTACAAGCCCAAGAAAGACAGCAGTTCGTCAGTCGTCCAACGACATGATGTAGGCAACCATGTCGTCGATATTGCCGCCAATCATGTACTCAAGATAGCGGGGCATTTCCTCGTGAATGGGTCGGATGATCCGGCGCTTCACCTGCTGGGCAGACCGGTATTTCGCGATAGCGGCGAAGCTTGGGGGGTCTTGTTTGAAGGGGCCGTTGGGTTCGATGTTGTGACACCGCGAGCAGTATTCGTCTGCAATCGTTCGTCCCATTTCGATGTCACCGATTTCTGCTATCGCCCCTGAACCGAGGAGGGCGCAGAAAATAACGGTCTGCACGGTAAGTCTTGGAATACTTGGCATTATCTGGGTCCCCAATTCAAAGATCAAAGAGAAGCAGTTTAGCCGCATAGCCCTTTGTCAGTCCCGGGTGGCACTGGTCAGGGCACTGCAGATCGGATTCCGTGGACGTCCCGGCCCGGACCGTGCCTGAACAACATCAGCCCCGCCGCCCTGACGCCTGCAACTATCCTTTCTTCACGGCTATCTTCTTTCCACGGCCTTCCTCGCTTGACCGGCGCGGGACGGTGATGGTGAGCACACCATCTTTCATATGCGCTTCGGTCTTGTTGACATCGGCGTCTTCGGGCATGCGAAAGGAACGGCGAAATGCACCGTACTGACGTTCGGAGAAGTACCAGGTCTCTCCCTTTTCCTCGGTTTCCTCCATCTTCTCTCCGGATACCGTCAGCATGCCGCTTTCGGCGCTCAACTCGATATCCTCCTCCGAGACCCCGGGAAGCTCCACGTTTATCCGGTAGACATTATCGTTCGACGAAGCGTCTGACGCGGGGGCCAGCCAGTCCCGGAGCTTTGAGCCCATACGGCTGAAGGGCTCATAGAGATGCGGCCAGAGACTGCTGGATTGACTTGATTCAACCATGATATTGTCCTTCTCATCGATACCTGTTGCGCACAAATCTGCGACCTCAATCGGCCGGGGTCCTTGACATATCTCAAAGGCGGCGCGCGATTTCGCTCCTGCGCCGCATATCTTCACCGCACTGCTTTTTCTCGCTCCGCTATGTTCCCAGCGTGATTATTTTCGTTTCTTCCGCTTGTCGGGGCCTGCGGGTCTTTCGGTGGAGACCTTGGTCGGCCTGTCCCGCTTCCGGTTGCTCGGGGCCAACTTCGGGTCTCACTCATCTCGCAGACGGGTAAGGTGTGCCAGGAGCCAAACCTCGAGGCCCCCCTTTGCGTCAGCCCCCATTCTCGGTACGGCGGCGGACCGAGGCGATGATGGCATGGCGCACTTCTGCAGGTTGTTCGTCCAGTGCCTGCGTCAAACGGCGCAGGTCGCGCCTCGTGCTGTGCAGTTGGTCGATGAGCGTGAGCACCGTCGGCATCACGTCTGTCGGCAATGCCATCTCCTTACGCAGGTCACATAGAAGGCGAAGTCGGGCCACGTCGATGTCATCGAAGATCGGGCCGCGCGGGCTTTGTGTTGGTCGGACCCAGCCTTCGCGAGTCCACAGGCGAAGTTCGCGCAGGGTAAGCCGTTCGATCCGGGCGACGACGGTTCGTTCGTCAAGGCTCATGTCTTCCTCCTGATGTCCGCGCGTGGATCAAAAGTGCTGGCTTCGCGCCATTGCTCCGCAAGGCCGCGCACGGTGTCGTCGATTTTCTTCGGGAGCACGACCTTGAGGTGGACAGTCTGATCTCCCGTTGTCTTCCCACGCTTGATGCCTCTGCCTTTGAGCCTGAGGCGCTGGCCCGAAGAAGCCCCCGGCGGGATCGTCATCGAAACGGACCCCAAGATGGTGGGGACATCCACTTGGGCACCAAGGACGGCCTCATCGACTGTAATGGGCAGCTCAATTTCGATGTCATCACCGTCGCGCGTGAAGACCGGATGGGGAGAAACCGCAATCGTGACAAGCGCATCACCCGCCGACCCTTTTCCGTATCCCGGTGCGCCTTTCCCACGCAGCCGGAGCGTTTGACCGTCTTTGACCCCCGCGGGGATCGTAATCTCAATATGCTTGCCATCGGGCATGGTCACGGATTTCTTTGAGCCACGCACGGCTTCAAGAAAGTCGACTGGAAGCTGGTAGCGTAGGTCGGGACCTCGGGCATGAAACTCCTGATAGGCGCCACCACCACTTCGCTGGCGTGTTCCGAAGAGGTCGGAGAAGAGATCGGAGAGGTCCTCTTCTTGTCCGGCGCCGTCGCCTGGGCCGAACCCCTGTCGGCCAAACCCACCGTCGTAACGTTCGCCCCCGTCCTGTGAAGCATAGTGGTGGTAGTAT
>JABDKH010000369.1 GCA_013002345.1 Rhodothermales bacterium | reverse complement strand
TAATACATCCCCTCCGTCGATCGTGCCGGGCGACCGGACGGTACGGAGTTCTCGAAAAGCACCGAGCGCCTTCGCCACCGACTTCGTCTCTGGCCGCCGCGAGGGCGCCCCGGGACGCAAAATTACGGCCACCTCGGGCAGCACCAGAGCGGTGTCCTCGACAAACACGCCATCAGGGGCATGCGGGGCCAGCGACAGACGCTCGACACGGGCTCCCAGCGCCCTCAGCGCGTCCTCATATGCCGCGTGCTGAGTCCGGGCCAGTTCGACGTCAACCGACTGCCTGCGAGCATGCGTAAGCTCGCAGTCACCAAGAGCCGGGCTCACCTCGCGTGTGAAACAGGTCAACATTGAATTTGAATGCCGGTCGTCCGATACATAGAGCGGGCCTGCTTCTACACGCAGGATTCCCAAATTATCAACAATTCCCGCATGAACCTCGCGTGCACTGGGGAATTCAGACAACCATACAGAACGGGATCTCGACTCATCCCTGAATGCCCCCGATCGCGCCTGCGCGGTCGTTTACATAGAATACAACGATGTTTAATTTCGAACACTTGATGCCTCTTCTCGGAATCTGGGCGATATTCGGTGTAGTCACCGTTTTTGTCGCCCGCCTGATGAAGAAGGGCGTCATATAGATAGAGATCGCCGTCACCCATGACGGCGAACCGGGCCAACCCGGTTTCCCATCTTTCTGTCTGATCTTTCGTACGTAACGACCCTGGCAGACGGGTCCTGCCGTGACGACACCCCGGCGATCCACGACCATTGTCCTTGCGGCCGGCTGGTCCAGCCGTACCGGAGCTTCCAACAAGCTCTTCTTCCCCATCGGCACCTCAACCGTTCTTGAAACCGTGGTCTCGAAGGCCCTGTCCTCCGGAGCCGAGACCATTGTGGTCACGGGGCACGAATCGGAACGCGTCGCAACACTTCTTTCTCCCTACGACGTTCGCGTAGTGCAAAACAACCGGTTCGAGACAGGGATGGCGAGCTCGATCGTATGTGGCGTTCGGCACGCGATCGAAAGCGATAGCTATCTGATCTGGCCGGGAGACATGCCGCTGATCCGGCCCGAGACCGTGCAGGTTGTTCGCGACCGGGCAACGGACGGAAAGGTAGTCGTGCCATCGTTTGAGGGCCGTCGCGGCCACCCCGTGCTTTTTGCCAACGCGTTCAGGAACGACCTGCTGTCGCTGACCGGCGACGTGGGTGCACGCGCAATTCTGCATGATCGAGCCCAGGTGGTGGACGAGATTCCCGTGTCCGATGCAGGTATCTTGTTCGATGTGGACACACCGGAGGCTTACGATGAGCTTTTGCGCCGATTGTCGGCTAGCCCGAACGATTGACCCGAGTTGGTGTCCCGGTGATCCTTTCACGAAACCGACCCGGTGAGGCATGCGGGATATTGCATCAACGCTTCGTGAGTGGGTGGCGGCCGAACGGCAATTTGCCATTGCGCGGGTGATGTCGACTTGGGGCTCCGCGCCCCGACGCGTCGGATCCGCGATGGCCATCTCGTCGGATCTGCGGGTGGTCGGCTCGGTCAGCGGCGGGTGTATCGAGGGCGAAGTAATCGAAGCCGTTCCCGGGGTGCTCGCCAGCGGACATCAGAGAGTACTGGAGTTCGGAATTGCAGACGAGACGGCGTGGTCCGTCGGCCTGAGCTGCGGTGGAAGGGTCCGTGTGTTGCTCGAGCCATTTGCGCATTCGAGCAACGACCCGGAGGCCGTCCAAACAGACGACGCGGTCGTGTCCGCTCTGTGCGACTCGCGACCTGTGGTCTGGCTGACCACGGTCCAATCCGGCCCGTCTCATCATCTGTTGATTGATCCCGCGGGTCAGCACACTGGAGAACCGAAGTACTTCCCGCAGGCGGCAATTGATCGGGCTGTCACTTCCTATCACTCGAGGTCATCCGGACCGGTGGAGATTGGCGATCGCCACATCTTCATCCACGTGCTTCCACCGCGATCGACACTCCTCATCGTCGGTGCGACCGATATTGCCATTCACCTTGTCAGGCTGGCAAGCGCGCTGGATTTTGAGACTGTCGTGATCGATCCGCGCGAGGTGTTCGCGTCCGTCGAGCGGTTCAACCCGGCTCCGGATCAACTGATTGCCCGGTGGCCTCAGCAGGCCCTTCCGAACGCCCACCTGGACGACGAAACCTACGCCGTGCTGTTGACTCACGACCCAAAGATCGACGACCCGGCACTTCATCATTTTCTGAACTCAGAGATCCCTTACATCGGTGCGCTCGGAAGCAAACGAACGCACGCGAAGAGGCTTGAGCGACTGGGCGCTGCCGGGTTCACGACAGGACAGACGGATCGGATTCACGGCCCGGTCGGACTGGACATTGGCGCCGCATCGCCCGCAGAGATAGCCCTTAGCGTAATAGCCCAGATCGTTCATGCCCGGAATCGCAAACTCGCCGTCTAGCTGTGGCTACTCGGTTGAAACAGCGTCTAGTCCCATGAGTGCTGATCTGGCCGCCGCCCACGCAAGCACCGCACATTTCTGCCGGGTCGGGATACGCCGCACACCCTCCAGGGCCACGAGATCACCCAGCATTTCAGAATAGGCTTGATCTCGTGTGGTCAAGAACGAAATCGCGACATCGACGCGTGCCAGTGCGTCAGGGACCGCGAGGCCGGCGAGCACCGTCGTCATGATGGACGCCGAGGCGCGTGAGATGGCACATCCATTGCCGTCGAACGCTACGTCAGCAACGTTGTTGTCGACCAGACGAACGAAGATTCTGTAGCGGTCTCCGCAAATCGGATTGTAGCCTTCCGACGAATGGGTCGCATCGTCCAGTGGACGGCAATTGTTCGGGTTCCGATCGTGGTCAAGGATGATCTCCTGATATCTGTCTCTTAGCTCGGAATCCATGGCCGTTCGAGAAATCTGTTGGTCGATCTGAAAGGTAGGCTGAAGTCCGCGCCAGTGCTTGCTAACTATCGTTCTGACGCGAACCCGAAGCGGTTGATTCCACCGATATCGGCGACTACATTGATCATAACATCCGAGCCATCCGGAGGTACGCGTGTCACACGAAAAGAAGAAAACTTCAGAGGAGGTTGTGAGCGGCGTCAGCCGTCGTGATTTTCTCAGCACAGCGGGGCTCGGCGTATTCGGCCTCGCAACCGTCGGTTCGTCAGTGGAAAAGGATGCGCCGGACGATGACCGTGTCGTCGCACCCGGTCAGAGGATTCCGGTCGTACTCAACATCAACGGGAAAGAGCATCGCCTGCTGGTCGAATCGCGGTGGTCTCTACTGTTCGCCCTGCGAGAACAAATTGGGCTCACCGGCTCGAAGCATGGATGCGGTCGAGGCGAGTGCGGGTCCTGTACCGTCCTCATCGACGATGTGCCTCGATACGCATGCATGACGCTCGCCGTCGAAGCAGCGAACGTCGCGATTACGACGGTTGAAGGATTGCTCGATCGGGAGCAGCTGGGCTCTGTCCAGCACGCGTTCGCAGAGACCGACGCGTTCCAGTGCGGCTATTGTACTCCCGGCCAGGTCATGGCGGTCGAAGGACTCCTGCGCGCCCATCCCGATCCCTCTCTGGACGAGATTCGACTTGGCGTGAGTGGTAATCTGTGCCGCTGCGGTGCATACTCGAATATCTTCAAGGCGGCGAAGCAGGCCGCTCTGGCCAGGCGCAAGATCGGAGGTACATCATGAAAGACGCGTTGTACTATCTGCAAGGGCCGCTGCCCGAAACTCCTGAGCCTCAACAGAAACAGGACCCTTGGACTAAGACAAAGGTCATTGGTAAGTCCGTTCCGCGTGTCGATGCCTATGAACGCGTCAGCGGCTCCGCCATCTATCCGTCTGACGTCAAACTTGCGGACATGCTGTACGGTGCTATCCTCAGGTGCCCGCACGCGCATGCGAAAATTTCGTCGATGGACACGTCGCGCGCGGAGAAGATGCCGGGCGTACGCGCCGTCATCACCGGTCGTTCGCCGGGTGCCGACCTCGATTGGTACTGGAATGGCGAAGGCAAAGCCATCGGTGGATTGTTTGCCTCCCATTGCCGCTATGAGGGCGAAGCGGTTGCGGCGGTTGCGGCCGAGACGCCGCACCAGGCCCGCGACGCGGCGATGGCTATCGAGGTCGTCTACGATGAACTTCCTTTTACCTCGGATTATGAGCGGGCGACGCACATAGGTTCGCCCAATGCGCGCGATGAAGGCAATCTGGCCGGTGGGCCGAATGTTTATCAGCGCGGCAACGTCCAGTCTGGATTCGAAGCGGCAGACGTCATTCTGGAAGAAACGTACCGGACTGACTGCGAAATCCATACGCCGCTTGAGCCCCACGGTTGTGTAGCCAGGTGGGATGGCAACCGCCTCACGGTGTGGGAATCGACACAGGGCGTGTATCCGGTCCAGCGACTTCTCTCGGACCGACTGAACCTGCCGCTGAGCAACGTTCGCGTTATCTGTCAATATGTCGGCGGTGGATTCGGAAGCAAGCTTCAGGCCGGTCGTTATACCGTGATTGCCGCGCTGCTCGCGAAGACAACAGCCCAACCGGTCAAGCTTTTTCTGAGCCGTGAGGAAACGATGTTGGCGGTCGGCAACCGACCCGCCAACCGAATGCGAGTCAAGGCGGGCGTAAGGAATGACGGAACGCT
>JABDKH010000368.1 GCA_013002345.1 Rhodothermales bacterium | reverse complement strand
ACATAGCCCGTGTCAGGGTTCGGTTCGCCGGCAACCGTAATCTCCAACGTATAGTTGTGTCCGTGCCAGTTCGGACTGTTACACTTGCCGAAGGTCGCGACATTCCACTCGTCCGATTTCTTCGCGTTGTGCAGCCGGTGGGCGGCGTTGAACTGCATTTTGCGCGTGATGTAAACTTTCGCCATCTTCACTTCACTGTAATCGTTTGATCTGGACAGCGCTTACAGACGCCTTGATCGTTTGTTGCACAGAATAATAAGAAAAACGTTCAAATCGTCCAACCGACTTGCCGGCGGGCGGCCGGGCCGATTGCCACCCGTTTCAGCAGAAAACACGCATTGATGAGCGAAAAGACCTTATTTCAGAAGATCGGGGACGGAGAGATACCGGCTCAGATGGTGTTCGAAGACGAATCATGCTTCGCTTTCCGCGATATCAATCCGCAGGCCCCGACTCACATCCTTGTGTGTCCGCGCAAGGCCATCCCGGGCCTCGACGACATCACGGAATCCGATGTCGAACTCATCGGCCACATGTTTCTCGTCGCGAAGAAGATTGCGAAGGATGAGGGGTTGGAGCGCGGCTATCGAACCGTCTTCAACAACGGCAAGCACGGACAGCAGACGGTGCCTCATCTTCACTTACACATTCTCGGCGGCCGACAGATGACGTGGCCGCCCGGTTAGTACATTTCGACCGCACGAAAACCCGCTAACTCTGTGGTCCGCGCCCGCTTCTTCGTCTGCCTCTTTCTCTTTGCCGTCGCTGCCCCGCCGGTCGTTGGTCAGAGTATTTACGAGGTGTCGACAGGCGTGCGGAGAGACATCAGCCGTTACCGTTGGCTGGGCTCCGCTGTCGTCAAAGACCGCGTCGGCTCCTGGACGATTGATGCGGAGAATCGCTTCGTCTCCGATGCCTACATCCTGTTTAACGAGCAGCTAAGCACGCGCGACGAGAATCACCTTTCCTGGTCCGTGACGGGTCCGCTGCACCCGCGATGGAACCTCACGGCCGAGGGCGGCCTGGGCTGGTTCAGCCTCAGCCGCGTGTTCAGCTCGTCCGGTCTGGTCGGGATGCGCTACGCAGCCACACCCACCTTCTGGCTCGAACCGCGTCTTGGAGTGGCCGTCGACAGTCGACCCGGCGCGGCCGTGGGCGCGATGCCAGCACCGCTGCGTACCGACAGCGGGCCGGCGTATGGCTTCGGAGCCAGCCTGAAATCTCGACCCGCCGAGAAATGGCAATTCCGGGCGGACGGCCTGGGCTCGTGGCGAATGATCACTCCGCGTCGCGCCCGGGATGTGCGCATAGACGCCATGACGTCTCGCTCAACAGCACAAACGCAGTTTCGATCTGAGTTCTACCTGTCAAGTGCGAGACGCGACGCGTACGAGGCTGTGTCTTTCCTGAATCGGACCGAACCCGGGGCCGCAAGCGAATCCGTCGAGGCAACCAGAAGTGATACGCTACTCCTCGCCGCGAGACTGAGTACTCCGCTCACCCGGCGGCTACGAATCAGCAGCGCGGTCCGACTCGGCGCCAATCGGCGCGCGGTGCGTACCCACCGGGCACCCGAGGAATCACTGTTCTTCGAAACAGACTTCGATCGACGAACCCTTGACGTCGATGTCGATCTTGCATACACAAGTGAACGAATCGACGCAACGATCGGCGTGCGGGGCGGCGCACAGAACGAAGAGCGCACGCTGTCCAATCGCGAAGAACTGTCGCCTGCACAGGCAACACAGAAAACAGATCTGTTGCGACAGGCGGACTTCGATCGGGGATTGCTCGAAGCCCACGGCAGAGCAAATCTCACGCCCCTTCAATTCATGACCCTGCACCTCGACGGCTCCGCAAGCATCCTGCGCCACGACACGCCCGAGGTCAATCCGGACGATCGGGACGAGCAGTTCCTGACCGGACGTGTTGGTATTGAATTGCGGCTATCGCAACATCTGAGAACGGACGTGTCGCTGTACGGATCGCGCTACGCAACCATATATCTCAAAGCCATCCGTTCTGCCGAAAACAACGTACAGCGGGCGGTTCGCCTTCGACCCAGCGTCGTGTGGTCGCCGTCGCTGCGAACCAGCATCCGCGTCACGTCGGAGGTTCGCGCTACATATACGGTCGATGATTTTGTACTGGCAGGCAGGCAGGCACGCGACCAGTCGGCACGCGAGCTCCGCTATGAATCGGAAATCGAACACGGACTTGGGGACAGACTCCGGCTCGTGGCCCGCGGAACCTACAGCGATTTGCGGCTCGGTCGTTTCCTGGACGAGGCATTCGCGGAGATCCCTTTCGACACGTTGAGAACGACAAGCGGTTGGATCAGAATTCACTCGGACGGGCGCGTAAAGGCATCGGCGGGCATCAGGATGTTCGTCAGAAGCGACTACAACCGGACAACAACCGTGCGATACTCGTCATCGGGCGAGTCAGATCGCCAGAGCTCGATCACACGCCCGGGTCGCCAGAAGATTTCACAGATCGGACCGACCGCAACAATCAGTTGGCCGCTGGGAAGACGATCGTCGTTGACCTTCGAAGGTTGGTTTGTTGTACAACGGATCACGCAAACGCTCTACGGCGTGCTTCCCGAGGAGCAGGTCGACAATATTGTCTCGGCGGCGAACAAGGGTGTGCGCACAGTCATACCAAACCTGTCGCTGACGTCAGTATGGCGCTTCTGACCGACATGAACTCACCTGGGCTGACCAATCGAATGCTGACAATCGGTGTGACGGGCGGTATAGGAAGTGGGAAGTCGCTCGTGTGCGACATCCTGGAGAAGAGCGGCGCCTGCATCTTCGACGCAGACGAAGTCGGAAAGCAACTACTGACCGACGATGTCGAGGCGCGTCGCGAAATGGTCCGCGAGTTTGGACCGGAAAGCTATCACACCGACGGTACCCTCAATCGAGCTTACATATCCTCGATTGTCTTCGCTGATGCCGAAAGGCTAGCCGCTATCAACACCATCGTGCATCCGCGGGTGTTCGCCTCGTTTTCCCGAATTCGCAAACAGGCTGAGTCGGAGGGCGTCGCCCTGCTGGTTCACGAAGCGGCCCTGCTGTTCGAGGCGGGAGGTGACAGGCACGTCGACGCCACCGTATATGTGGACGCCCCGCGCTGGCTTAGAATCCGTCGCGTCATGGACCGTGACGGTCGGTCGCGCGCAAGGGTTGTTGCCCGCATCAAGCACCAGATTCCTGCCTACCGGGGACGGGAGCTGGCTGACTACGTGATTCGAAACGACGGCACGCCCGAGCAACTTGCCGCGCGTGTCTCGCAGCTACTCGAGACACTGGATCGACGCTTTGGTACGAACACCTCTCACGCATAGCCGGATCGACGCCTCAAAGCGAATCGAGAAACTGCTGAATCACGACCGTCAGCCGTTCCGTCGTTCCCGGCGACAGGATATCGCCGGCAAGAATATGTCCGGACGGATCGCCGGTGTCCGGTATCTCGAGAAGGGCTTTCGGAGCAGAGGCGGTGCCGTCAAACCATTCGACGATCCGGGTCGTGTTCACCACACTATCGTTCGGCGAGTAGACCACCAGGATCGGGCGCTTGAGTTCCGCCGGATCAAGGCGTGAGACGGCGTCGACGCTTGCCATCACCGGAAAGAGAGCGCCAACCGGATAGCGAGTCGTCCAGTTTCTGCTCTGTTGCTCGTTGTACGGTTCCCACTCGCGGTACTCGCCGATCACCAGTCGCGCCAGCTGTTTGCCCCACGGCATCAGTAACATGTTCGACCGCGAATCCGCCGGACCGAAGTTCGGAGACATCAGAACGAGCGCCTCAACATCTTCCGTCTCCTCGTCCGCCAGAGCCCCAGACACTGCCCAGACTGCAAGTGTAGCGCCGGTCGAAGAGGCTACAATTACGGTACGTCGCCCGAGGGCGCGGCCAACAGCAAGCGCTTCGCGCAGATCAAAGAGCCAATCACCGACAGTCGCATCAGCCATCGCTTCACCGGTCCGCCCATGCCCGGTGAGCCTGGTATAGAACAGGTTGGCGTCCAGCCTCGCGGCCAGCGAGTCGCACAGCGGCGCCACCTCCTGCCGGGTGGCCGAGAACCCGTGAACGTATACGATGGACCGCTCCGTCCGAGACCTGTCCGGCCGGGCCCACACAATCTGTTTCTCCGCACCTTCCCATATATCCGGCACGTTTGACTCGACGGATGTAACATACTCCTCGACATCATCGAACACGGGCACGGGGCCGGGATTGACGTCCGCTTCATAGCGGGGACCGGCGACAAGAATGATAACTACAGTCGCAGCGATGGCAGCAGACCACAGCGTTCTTCGCTTAAGTGTCGTGAGCAACGGAACAGGGGTTTGGTTCGGTTTACCAGAACTTCGAGACGACTCATGACACGCGCCCTGGTCGCAACGGTTCTCGTGTCGATTGCCGCGACAGGTCTGGCCGATCTCTCATCGGGGCAGGTCACGATTCGAGGTGTTGTTCGATCGGAGTCGGGCGACGCAATGGCCGCGGCCCACGTCGTCGTCGGGGGCACGTCAATCGGAACGATCACCAATAATACAGGTGAGTTCAAGATCGATGTCGCGGACCTGCCGGTGGTACTGGAAATCCGCCATCTTGGCTATCGTACGAGTCGGACGCACGTGGAATCGTATTCCGACCGCTCCGTACAGGTCACGCTGGAGCCATCGGTCTACTCACTTGACGAGATCATTGTGGCGGACCGCGATTTCGCCGAGAATGTCGTCCGCAAGGTAATCCAGCGGAAGCAGGAATGGGCGTCCGCATTGAAACGATACCAGGCGGACGGCTACACCCGTATCACC
>JABDKH010000367.1 GCA_013002345.1 Rhodothermales bacterium | reverse complement strand
CTCTTATTACAGGGAAACTACCGTGGCTCGTAAAACTCCCATCAACCGATATCGGAATATCGGTATCTGTGCCCACGTGGATGCGGGCAAGACCACCACCACCGAGCGGGTGCTGTTCTACACCGGGATCTCCCACAAGATCGGTGAAGTGCACGACGGCGCTGCCACCATGGACTGGATGGAGCAGGAGCAGGAACGCGGTATTACCATCACCTCCGCGGCGACTACCTGTTTTTGGCGCGGCATGGATGCGCAGTTCGACGAGCACCGCATCAACATCATCGACACGCCAGGACACGTGGATTTCACCATCGAGGTGGAGCGCTCCCTGCGTGTGCTGGACGGCGCGGTAGTTGTTCTGTGCGGCTCCTCCGGCGTGCAGCCGCAAACTGAGACGGTCTGGCGCCAGGCCAACAAGTACGAAGTGCCCCGTATGGTGTTCGTCAACAAGATGGACCGTGCCGGCGCCGACTTCATGAGTGTTGTCGCCCAGCTCAAGGAGCGCCTGGGTGCCAACGCTGTGCCCCTGCAGATGACCATCGGCGCCGAGGAAGGCTTCAAGGGCGTTGTCGACCTCGTCGAGAACAAGGCGATCCTCTGGAACGAAGAGGACATGGGCACGACCTTCGAGTACGGCCCTGTGCCGGAGGATCTGCAGGCGCAGGTCGATGAAATGCGCGAGTACATGATCGAAGCGGCGGCGGAAGGCAACGACGAGCTCATGGACAAGTACCTCGAAGGTGGCGAGCTGACCAAGGAAGAGATCAAGCTGGGCATTCGCCTGCGTACCCTGGCCAACGAGATCGTGCCTGTTCTGGGCGGCTCCGCGTTCAAGAACAAGGGTGTACAGGCTGTGCTGGACGCGGTCATCGATTACATGCCGTCGCCCACGGAAGTGAAGGCGATCGAAGGCACTCTGCTGGATAAAGACCAGACTCCCGACACCCGCGAGGCGGATGACGACGCCCCGTTTGCGGCACTGGCATTTAAAATCGCCACTGACCCGTTCGTGGGTACGCTGACCTTCTTCCGCGTTTACTCCGGCAAGCTCGAAAGCGGCACCGGCGTCTACAACTCCGTGAAGGAGAAGAAGGAACGTGTTGGTCGTATGGTGCAGATGCACTCCAACAGCCGTGAAGAGATCAAGGAAGTGCTCGCCGGTGATATCGCTGCAGCCGTGGGTCTCAAAGATGTGACCACGGGTGACACGCTGTGCGACCAGGACAAGCCGATTGTGCTCGAGCGCATGGAGTTTCCTGAGCCCGTGATCTCCGTAGCGGTCGAGCCGAAGTCCAAGGCGGACCAGGAAAAGATGGGTATTGCGCTGGGCAAGCTGGCCCAGGAAGACCCGTCGTTCCGCGTTAAGACTGACGAGGAAACCGGCCAGACCATCATCTCCGGTATGGGCGAACTGCACCTCGATATTCTTGTGGATCGCATGAAGCGCGAGTTCAGCGTTGAGGCCAACATCGGTAAGCCGCAGGTTGCCTATCGCGAAGCTATACGCAACACCTCTGAAATCGAAGGCAAGTTTGTGCGCCAGTCTGGTGGCCGCGGTCAGTACGGCCACGTCTGGGTCAGGTTTGAGCCCGCCGAAGACGAGAGTGCCGAAGGTCTGGAGTTCGTCAACGAAATCGTTGGCGGCGTGGTGCCGCGTGAGTACATTCCCGCGGTACAGAAGGGTATAGAAGAGCAGATGCAGAACGGCGTTCTCGCCGGCTACCCGCTGCTCGGCCTGAAAGCGACCCTGTACGACGGATCCTTCCACGATGTGGATTCCAACGAGATGGCGTTCAAGATCGCTGCGAGCATGGCGACCAAGAAACTTTCTGCCGAGGGCGGCGCCGTATTGCTCGAGCCCATCATGGCCGTTGAAGTCGTGACTCCGGAAGAGAACATGGGTGACGTGGTCGGTGACCTTAACCGTCGGCGCGGTCTCATCGGCGGTATGGACGAGAACCCGTCCGGCAAGGTTGTAACTGCTGACGTACCGCTGGCCGAGATGTTTGGCTACGCGACAGACCTGCGTTCCGCGACCCAGGGTCGTGCAACGTATACGATGGAGTTCAACAAGTATGCGGAAGCGCCGAACAACATCGCTGAAGAAATTATTTCCAAGAACCAGACTTAATGAGTGACACGGTGGGGGGCAATAGTCCGCCGCCAACATAACGAGGATCAAAACAGTGTCAAAAGAAACTTTTGAGCGTACAAAACCCCACGTAAATGTGGGCACCATCGGCCACGTTGACCACGGCAAGACGACGCTGACAGCGGCACTGACGCGTGTCTGCGCGGAAGTCTGGGGCGGCGAAGCGGTGGCCTTTGACGGCATCGACAACGCACCGGAAGAGAAAGAGCGCGGTATCACCATCGCCACCTCGCACGTGGAATACGACTCCCCGGAGCGCCACTACGCACACGTCGACTGCCCCGGGCACGCCGACTACGTGAAGAACATGATCACCGGTGCGGCGCAGATGGACGGCGCTATCCTGGTCTGCGGCGCCACCGACGGCCCGATGCCCCAGACCCGCGAGCACATCCTGCTGTCGCGCCAGGTTGGCGTTCCCTACATCATCGTGTTCATGAACAAGGCTGACCTGCTGGCGGAAGACTGCGGCGGTGCGGACTCGGAAGAATACGAAGAGATGAAAGAGCTGGTCGAGATGGAGCTGCGCGAGCTGCTGGACCAGTACGAGTTCCCGGGCGACGACACCCCGATCATCTGTGGCTCTGCGCTGATGGCGCTGGAAGGCAAGGACGACAACGGCCTGGGCACCACCGCGGTGAAGACGCTGGTAGAGACCCTGGACAGCTATATCCCCGAGCCGGAGCGTGCGATCGACCAGCCGTTCCTGATGCCGGTGGAAGACGTGTTCTCCATCTCCGGTCGCGGCACCGTGGTCACGGGCCGTGTCGAGCGTGGCATTGTGAAGGTGGGTGACGAGATCGAGATCGTGGGCATCAAGGACACCCAGACCACCACCTGTACGGGTGTTGAGATGTTCCGCAAGCTGCTGGACGAAGGCCGCGCGGGCGAGAACGTGGGCGTACTGCTGCGTGGCACCAAGCGTGATGAGGTGGAGCGTGGCCAGGTACTGGCGGTACCGGGTTCTGTTAACCCGCACACCAAGTTTGAGTGTGAAGTGTACGTGCTGTCCAAGGAAGAGGGCGGTCGTCACACGCCGTTCTTCAAGGGTTACCGTCCGCAGTTTTACTTCCGCACCACGGACGTTACCGGCGCGTGTGAGCTGCCTGATGGCGTTGAGATGGTGATGCCGGGCGACAACGTGCAGATGGTGGCGACGTTGATTGCACCGATTGCGATGGAAGAGGGTCTGCGTTTCGCGATCCGTGAAGGTGGTCGTACGGTTGGCGCGGGTGTTGTCGCCAAGATCATCGAGTAACAGAGACATCGTCGTCCCCGCGAAGGCGGTGGTCCGCCATCGCGGGACCCAGCGGCCTTAAGAC